>NZ_JAVBIG010000003.1:0-235496 GCF_032821655.1 Corynebacterium sp. CTNIH16
GTCATCGAAAGTCCTGGCACCCGGCGGCAACACCCCCCGGATTATGGAAACTACAGGGCAGGTAAGCCATACCGGGACCAGCGACTATCCCCATTATCGGGGACACTCACAAGGTAACGGGCGGTGTGGCGAGCCTAGAGGATTAAAGCTTGGAGCCGGAGCGCTGCCAGTCCTGCTCGATGACGGCATCGCCGGAGGTCTCGACTCGCAGGCCGGAGCAGCCACCTTCGAAGTAGACGCGGGATGCCATGGCGATGAGGCCACCGTCGACGAAAACCTCGACTGTGGAGCCGTCTTGGATGATGGTGAGGGTATCGGAATCGCCTTCGGCAAGCGTGGCCGTGGCGGGCTCGGAATCGGCGAAACAGTGGTCGAAGGCCTTGTTCATGGAGCGATCGAGGCTGATGTCATCGCCGGAGTGGCAGATGGTGGCGGCGGGGTCACCGGCGCCGTCGAGAAGCGTGACCGTTACGCAGGAACCGGAAGGGACCTCCATGACGCCGGTCCAGGAACGGGCGTAATCGGAGAGCTTGACGGCATCGGGCAGGCCGCGGGCGGGTGCTTGATAGAGGACGCCTCCTTCGAGGGTGACCCGGCGAGGCAGGGAGAGGGTATTGGCCCAGCCTTCGGCCTCCCAGGAGGCGTGTGCGGTGGCATCATCGCCGCGGCCGTTGCCGTTGAGGAGACCGACGATGACGGCGCGCTCGTAGCGCTGCTCCGGGGTGAGCGTGCCGGTAGTGGTGTTGGTACTGCGTGGGCGGGAGAAATCGTGGCCGAAGTCTACGCGGCGGAAGCCGGAGACCACGGTAAAGGTGGTGCCCTCCAGCCGGCCGACGAGGTAGCCGGAGACGTCGCGGCCGCCGCGTTCCAAGGTGACAAAGAGGACGTCGTAGATATTGCCGTCAACCTCATCGCGCAGTCGGACTAGGCGCGGGGAGACGACCGGCGGAATGGGCGAGGTAGCGGGGACCTCGCCCTCTAGGAAGCCAGGGTCGCCGTCGAACTTGAGGCTGCCGCGCAGGCGCCAAGACACGCCATCGGTGGATTCGAGGATGACGGGAACCGGGGCGTCGGAGTGGCCGGTGAGCGCGAGCATGAGCCAGCCGTCGTGGCCGTCATCGCGGTCCTCGGAGGCCCAATCGGGCACCACAGAGGGGGAGCGGAAGTGATCGAAGTTGCGGGTATTGCCTACGACCTCGCCAAAACGGACGACATTGGGGTCGAGGGCCTGGGGGTCATCGGAGACCTCGCAGATCTCGTCCACGTCAGCGTAGCGGGCGAGGTGAACGGCGATTCCGGCGGCGGTCACGGAGGTGAAGTAGAGATGGATATCTTCCGGGCCTTGGGCTACGGATCCTGCGCGCAGGGAGAGCTCGCCGCCGACGGGGGCGAGGGCATCGTCGCAGTCCAACCAGTCAAAGGGAGACTCTTCGGAGTAGGTGTGTCCCCAGCGGGCAGGGGAGTCTGCGGTGGGGCGGTACTGGTAGAACAGGTGCCAGGTATCGCCGTCGCGCAGGATACCAGCGGGGGCGTCGAGGACGCCGTCTTCAGGGACAAAATGCAGTTCGGGGCGGTGAGTTGTCACGGCTATCCTTCCTTAAATCAAACTGCGGTAGATATCGACGGTCTGGGCGGCAATCGTAGCCCAAGAGAAATCGCGAATGGCGCGCTCGCGGCCGGCACGGCCAAATTCCGCGGCGCGCTCTTTATCGGCGGCGACGTCATTGACGGCGGCGGCGAGGTCGGCTTCGAAGGCAGCGGTATCGGCGGCTTCGAAGGCAGCGGTATCGGCGGCGTCGTAAGGCACCAGTACGCCGGTCTCGCCATCGACCACAACCTCCGGAATGCCGCCCACGTTGGAGGCAACAACGGCCGTGCCGCAGGCCATAGCTTCTAGGTTGACGATGCCGAGCGGCTCGTAGATAGACGGGCAGACAAACACATCCGCGCCGGAGTAAATCTGCTGGACCTCGTTGCGCGGGAGCATGTCCTTGACCCAGAAAATGCCATCGCGCTGGGCGCGTAGCTCATCTACCAACGCCTCGGTCTCCGCCGCGATTTCGGGCGTATCGGGCGCGCCGGCGCACAACACCAGCTGGATATCCGGGTCGAACTTCCGCACTGCCTGCAGCAGGTGCTTCACGCCTTTTTGCCGGGTAATGCGGCCAACAAAGGCGGCGATGGGGCGTTGCTTATCGACGCCCAGCTTGTCCAACACATCTCCCTCTCGCGGTTGCCACAGCTCGGTGTCGATGCCGTTGAGGACAACGTGGACCTTGGAGGCGTCGATGCGCGGGTAGGCATCCAGGATGGAGTCCTTCATGCCAGCAGAGACAGCGATGACGGCGTCGGCATATTCCATGGCGTTCTTCTCGGACCACGAGGAGACGTCATAGCCGCCGCCGAGCTGCTCGCGCTTCCATGGGCGGTGTGGCTCCAGGGAGTGGGCGGTGACTACGTGCGGGATATCGTATAGCTGGGCGGAGAGGTGGCCGGCAAGGCCCGTGTACCACGTGTGTGAATGGGCGATGTCGATATCGGAGGCAGCATCGGCCATGCGAAGCCCGGTAGACAAAGTCTTGAGCGCTCCATTGGCACCCTCGAGTGCGGGGTCCACGCCGTGCACAAAAACGTCCTTTTCTTCGCGCGGGGAGCCCATGCAGTGCACGGAGACATCGATGATATCGCGCATAAAACGGGTGAGTTCAGCTACGTGAACTCCGGCCCCGCCGTAGATTTCCGGCGGGTATTCTTTGGAAAAGATTCCGGCTCTCATACCCATCCAGAATACGTATCTCTGGTGCCGCGTGCAGAAATACGGGATGGGGGTAGAAATGTGCATATTTCTGCTGCGAAATGTGGGATTTGGAGATAGGTTTGAAAACGTGAGAAGCCTGCCAAATGTCCTAGCCATTGTCCTTGCCGGCGGCGAGGGAAAGCGCCTTTTTCCCCTGACCGAAGACCGCGCCAAACCCGCCGTGCCTTTTGGCGGATCCTACCGCCTCATTGACTTTGTCCTGTCCAACCTGGTCAACGCCGGCTACCTCAAGATTGCGGTGTTGACCCAGTACAAGTCCCACTCCTTGGACCGCCACATTTCCCAGGCGTGGAATTTGGCGGGGCCGACGCCGCAATACATTGCTTCGGTGCCTGCCCAGCAGCGCCGCGGTAAGCGTTGGTACAACGGCTCGGCGGATGCCATTGTGCAGTCGCTCAACCTCATCTATGACGAAAAACCGGACTACGTCATTGTCTTCGGCGCGGACCACGTTTACCGCATGGATCCGGCGCAGATGGTAGAAGAACACATCGCCTCGGGACTGGATTGTTCGGTGGCTGGCATTCGCGTGCCGCGCGAGGAGGCAACGGCCTTTGGTTGCATTCAGGCCGATGGCATGGGAACCATCACGGAGTTCGTGGAAAAGCCTGCGGACCCACCAGCCACTCCGGATGACCCGAATATGAGCTATGCCTCGATGGGCAACTATGTCTTTACGGCGCAGGCGCTTATTGACGCCCTCTTAGAGGACGAAAAGAACGAGGACTCCGCCCACGATATGGGCGGCGATATTATTCCGTACTTTGTGAAGCGTGGGCAGGCGCATGTCTATGACTTCATGGCAAATGAGGTGCCGGGATCTACCGAACGCGATCACGGCTACTGGCGTGACGTGGGCACCATCGATTCCTTCTATGAAGCGCACATGGACATGATTTCGGTGCACCCGATCTTTAACCTCTATAACCAGAATTGGCCGATTCACTCCACGGATGACTCCAATTTCCCGCCGGCGAAGTTCGTGCAAAATGGCATCGCGCAGTCCTCGATGGTGGCGCCGGGCTGTATTGTCTCCGGCGGCACGGTGCGCAATTCCGTGCTGGCGTCCGATGTCCACGTGGCCGATGGCGCCACGGTCGAAGGATCGGTCATCCTGCCGGGCGTGCGCATCGGTCGTGGTGCGGTGGTGCGCCGCGCGATCCTCGATAAGAACGTCGTCGTCAGCGATGGCGCAATTATCGGTGTGGACCGCGAGCGCGATGAGGAGCGCTTCAAGGTTTCTGACGGCGGCGTGGTTGTCGTCGGCAAAAACCAGAAGGTCTAGAGCTTCGTCACGAGCGTGACCCCGGAACCCAGCGGCAAGCGGGTGACGTTTGCGCCCTCGAGCTCGCGCAGGTACTCGTCTGCTTCGCGGGCGGCGGCGGTGTCGCGGTCGGTCCGGGAGACGTCGGCAAGCGTGCCATCGAGCAAAGAATTAGCCAAGACCAGGGTGCCGCCTTGGTGCAGCAGTGGCCACGCTGCCTTGATGATGGCGGGGAGCTCGAGCGCGGCGACGTCGGCGTAGATGACTTGGTAGGCATCATTAGCCAGGCGGCCCATGACCTCGAGCGGGCGAGACGGCAGGAAGCGGCCGCGCGAAGGTGCATAGCCCGCCTCGCGGAAGGCGGTCTTGGCGCTGCGCTGGTGCTCAGCCTCGGGGTCGATGCAGGTCAAGATGCCATGATCGGGCATCCCGGCAAGCAGGTAGAGGCCTACCACATTGGCGGCTGGGGTGATCGCCACGGACTGGGGGCGTTCGGTAGAGCCGGCCGAGGCGGCTGTCAGCGTGGTGAGCAGCTGGCCCGTTGATTCATCTGGAACGGGCAGACCGTACTCATCGGCGTGGTCGCGCGCCCCACGCAGGGCGGCGGAGGGCTCGCTGGTGGTCTCGATATAAGAACGCAGTGCTTCATATGCGGTAGTAGTCACGTAATAAACCTTAGGGAAAAGTGTCCGCAAATGTGGCAAAAACGCGCCTAGCCAGCGAGGTTGTGGTGGGTGGGGATAATGTGACGGACTCACAGGAAATTATCAGCACTGTGGCTGGAGTTTCACTTTGAAGTGTAGAAAGATGACATGCATGACAACAACGAAGCGCGATGCCGAATCCCTTCAGCCCGCCACCCCTGAGGCGGAGTTGACCGGTACCGCGGCGTTTGATGCCGGCGAAGCCGACATGCCCGCCTGGGGTGACCTAGTGGCCGAACATGCCGATGGCGTCTACCGCTTGGCGTATCGCCTCTCCGGCAACCAGCACGATGCAGAGGACCTCACCCAGGAAACCTTCATGCGCGTCTTCCGCTCCCTAGATAAATACCAGGCCGGTACGTTTGAGGGTTGGCTGCACCGCATTACCACCAACCTCTTCTTGGACATGGTTCGCCACCGCTCCAAGATCCGCATGGAGGCCCTGCCGGAGGATTATGAACGCGTGCCCGGCACGGATATGACCCCGGAGCAGGCCTATACCGTGGCCAACCTGGACCCGGCGCTGCAATCCGCACTCGATGGCCTGGCTCCCGATTTCCGCGTGGCCGTGGTGCTGTGTGATGTCGTAGGTATGAGCTATGACGAGATTGCGGAGACCTTGGGCGTCAAGATGGGTACGGTGCGCTCCCGCATCCACCGAGGCCGCTCGCAGCTGCGTGCTGCACTCGAAAAAGAAGCGCAAACCAATGCGGAAACCCGCATGCTGCTGCGCACACGTTAAACCACCGCGCGCTAAACTTTAAAGAAACTGCATAGTCCCCGCTACCGGCGGGGACTTTCCGTGTCACTGAAGGCCAAGCAACTACTGGAGGAGGGTGTTGATGGACTCGCTGCGGGGACGTCGAACCTTGTCCACGCTGAGCGTGCGCGGCGGATTCGATGCCGCCCAGGCCAAGGCCCGCGATAAGGCGAAGGCTAAGGCGCGGCGCAGCGATACCATCGGGCACCTTGGCCCGGAGGCTGTCGTTGCCTTCGTAGACGGGGAGATGGAGCCGAAATTCATGCATCGCGTGCGCATCCACTTGGTGCACTGCGCCGAGTGCCGGGCGGATGTTCACCAGCAGCGCCATGCCTCAGAGTGGGTTCGCCACTGTGCGGATTCCGCTAAGGTCAAGGCGCCGCAATCCTTGCTGGCAAAGCTCGCGGGCATTGCCACCGAAGGGGCGACGCCCGGGCCGGATGCGGCAACGCCTGCGCACCGGCCGCAGCAGGATTTCTTGGACAAGGTGGAAATGGTGGTTCGCGCAATCAAGCACAATCAGCGCGGCTAAGAGTGAGGGACTAGTATTTAACCGTGTTTTCTTCCATTGGTTGGCCCGAGATTTTCGTCATCGTGGTTTTGGGCATCATCGTCATTGGCCCGGAGCGCATGCCCGAGGTGATTAAGGATGTGCGCGCCGCCATTTACGCGGCCCGCAAGGCCATCAATAACGCCAAGGCGGAGCTCAACGGCGAGATGGGCTCGATTACCTCGGAGTTCGATGATATCCGCGGCCCGCTCACCCAAGCTGCCCAGTGGACGCGCCTCGGCCCGAAAGGGGCAATTACCAAGGCGCTTTTCGATGGCGACGATTCCGCCTGGGACGATTTCAACCCCAAGAAAATGGCAGAAAACGTCAAGACCGCTACCGCTCCAAAGGAGCCGGAGGAGCAGCCGCAGTCTCAACCGCAGCAGCAGCGCCCGAGCTTCGACTACTCCCAGATCTACGCTGAGCAGCCGCAGCCAGAGTCCCGGCCGCAGCAACGCACCGAAGCCCCCAAGCCGACGGAGCAGCCCGCGCCGGAGAACAAGCCGCCACGCGGTGGGGAAGAATTCACCGGCGGCGGCATATGGGGCGATGTGACCTAAGGCGTTAGTTCACGCCCAAGTTGAGGTTTTTACCCACCAGTGAATCGGAGCGGATGGCCAGCTTATCGGCCACCGCCTGGATCTGCTGGGCGGCGGGGGACTCGGGGGAATCGAGAACAATCGGCGTGCCGGCATCGCCACCGCTGCGCAAGGTGGGATCCAGCGGCACGGAAGCCAACAATGGCACCTCATGGCCCAGGATGACGCCTAGGCGATCGGCCACAATCTGTCCGCCGCCGGAGCCAAAGACATCCATGGTGGAGCCATCCGGCATCACCATGGCGCCCATGTTTTCAATTACGCCAGCCACGCGCTGACGGGTCTGCTGGGAGATGGATCCGGCGCGCTCTGCCACCTCGGCGGCCGCGGCCTGCGGGGTGGTGACAATGAGTAGCTCTGCATTGGGAATGAGCTGGGCTACGGACAGGGCGACGTCGCCAGTACCCGGTGGCAAATCCAAGAGCAGGACGTCGAGGTCGCCCCAAAAAACGTCGGCCAGGAATTGCTGCAGAGCGCGGTGGAGCATAGGCCCGCGCCAGACCACCGGGGCATTGCCCTCCACAAACTGTCCGATGGAAATGTGCTTAATTCCGTGAGAAATCGGCGGTAGTAGCATCTCATCATCGAGCACGGTAGGCCCGTCGGTGCAGCCCAAGAGGTTAGGAACGGAGTGGCCGTAAATATCGGCGTCCACAATGCCAACCTTGAGGCCCTTCTGGACCAGCGCTGCGGCCAGGTTTACGGTCATGGAGGATTTGCCCACACCACCTTTACCGGAGGCCACCGCGAAAACGCGAGTAGTGGAATCCGGCTTTGCAAACGGGATTTCGGGCTCGGCTCGGCCGCCGCGTAGCTTCTTCTTGAGCTCGCGACGCTGCTCATCGCTCATGGCTTCCATCGTCACCGTGACGTTTCCAACGCCCTCGATATCCTCTACCGCAGCGCGGGTATTGGACTCGATGGTGGACTTCATGGGGCAGCCAGCGATGGTGAGGTAAATTTCCACGGCCACGTCATTACCGGTGACGGTAACGGACTTCACCATGTTGAGTTCGGTGATGGGGCGGCCAATTTCGGGGTCTTCGACGCGGGAGAGTGCCTCGCGTACGACGGATTCAGTAATAACGCTAGACATAACCCTTGCCATCTTAGTCACGCCGCAACAGGAGGTAAACACACCCTCGGTGTAGAATCAGCTAGACGCTCACGCGCCGCCAACCAAAAGGAGAAGAGTACCGCCATGCGCAGCTTTGCCCGCCCCGCTCGTGTCATTGCCGGTGTGGTGCTGTCCGCAACGCTGCTTTCCGGCTGTTCCTCCCAGCTCGATACCAACCCCTTTGCTAAGAGCTCCCAGAGTGAGCCTATTGGCATTTTGGTCGATACTAATGAGACCGACCAGCTGGTCCTCGCAGAGATCTACCGTCAGGAGCTGATGGGGCAGGGCCGCGAGGCGTCCATTGTGAAGGGAGACATCTTCCACGACACCAAGGGTGGGCGTTCCATGAACCCGGGTGGCAATTTCTATGTGGGTTGTACCGGCGCGTTTCTTAATATCCTCAACCCCCGTGAGGCGCGGGCTATTTCGAAGGACTACAAGAAGGCACAGAAAGCCTCTGAGCCCGGCGGCGAGGATTACTTGGCCCGTACCCACATTGCGCTCATGTCGAGCTTGCCCACGGATACCTCCACGGTTGAGCCTTCCGGTGCCAGTGGCTGTGAGGGTTCCGAGCCCGAATTGCCAGAGAATTTCGTGGTGCTTTATCAAGATGATCTTTTCGACCGTGAAGAGCGCCAAGCCGTGGCCTCGCTGACTAAGTTCATTACCCAAAAAGACCTCTCTGACATGGCCGATGAGGTAGAAAACGACCCCACCAGCGCGGAGAAGGTCGTGCGCTCCTGGATGAATTCCTCCGGCGGCGACATCGCCCATGAAGAGGGCGACTCCGATTCTTCCGGCGGATCGAATCTCACTGGTTCTTAATATTTGATCGTTGGCAACTCGGAGCTGCTGACGATGGGTAAACCGGCAGACCGACACCTCCACAGGAGATGACCCCTCAAGCTCACTTGTGACTCGATGTGGAGCAATTCCGAGCTCGTGAATGCCGACGCGAATGCCTTTGCATTGCAGCCTGGTTTGAACGACATGCATACGTGTCACGATTGGACATATTGAGTAAGCGCGCTAATTCTTAACTCGCTCCCTTGGCGCTCATGGGAAAGCTACCGCCAAGACAATAGTGTTCCGCTGGTGAGCGCGAAGGAATCGGAGATGAGAGAGCAAGAACGCCGAAGGAGTGCTCTGGCAGAAGCAAGAGCAGAAGCTCTATAAGTGCTGGCGTCGGCGTGAATAAACCCCAGTGAGGAGGTTCTCACTGGGGTTTAAACGGGGCAGAGGCGACTAGATGTCGAAGGCCTCTTCCAGCAGGTTCTTCTGCTCAATCTGGTGCACCTTGGCGTTACCGGTGGCAGTCGAGGACTGAGCACGGCGGGAAACGCGAACCAGCTCCGGCATATCCGGAATCAGGGTGCGCAGGTGCTCGTTGTAGAACGGCCATGGGCCCTGGTTGGCCGGCTCGTCCTGAACGAAGCGGACCTGGGTGGCGTTCGGGTAAGCCTCGAATGCCTCGCGCAGGCGGTTGAAAGGAATCGGGTGGAGCATTTCCACGCGGACGATGGCGATGTCATCGCGGCCATCGGCCTCGCGCTTCTTCTCCAGATCCCAGTACAGCTTGCCGGAGACCAGCATGATGGTCTTGACCTTGTCGGTATCGCCGACCTTATTGCCGTCGATGTCGACGTAGTTCGGGTCATTGATAACGGACTGGAAGCGCTTGACCTCGGTGAAGTCTTCCACGGCGGAGGTAGCTGCCTTGTTGCGCAGCATGGACTTCGGGGTGAAGACGACCAGCGGGCGCTTCATCTCACCGAGTGCCTGGCGGCGCAGCAGGTGGAAGTGGTTAGCCGGGGTGGAAGGCTGAGCCACGGTCATGGAACCCTCAGCGCACAGCTGCAGGTAGCGCTCGATGCGGGCAGAGGAGTGGTCCGGGCCCTGGCCCTCGTAGCCGTGTGGCAGGAGGAGTACCAGGCTGGACAGCTGGCCCCACTTCGCCTCACCGGAGGAGATGTACTCGTCGATGATGGTCTGGGCGCCGTTGGCGAAGTCACCGAACTGTGCCTCCCAGGCAACGAGAGCGTCTGGGTTGCCCACGGTGTAGCCGTACTCGAAGCCCATGCCGGCGAACTCGGTCAGAGCGGAGTTGTAAACCATGAACTTGCCGCCGTTGCCCTTGGAGGTAGCGACGGCGTGCAACGGGTTGTACTCGTTGCCGTTGCGTGGATCGAAGGTGACGGCGTGGCGCTGGGTGAAGGTACCGCGACGGGAATCCTCACCAGCCAGGCGGACAACCTTGCCCTCGCCGGCCAGGGAACCGAAGGCGATGAGCTCGCCCCAGCCCCAGTCGATGCCGCCCTCACGGGAGGACTTCTCGCGCTCCTTGGCTACCTTGCCCACGCGCTTGTGGTACTCGAAGTCCTCTGGTGGGTTGCCATAGGCGGCACCCAGCTCGGCCAGTTCCTCGGCGGTAATCGAGGTGTCCAGGCCGCGGGTGAGCTCCTGGGAGGAGGTGATACCGGTCTGCTCCTTCGGGCGAGCCTTGCCGGCTTCCTTATGCTCAGCAAAGACGGATTCCATCTGGTCGTGGAAGTCGCGAGCGGCTGCCTCGGCGTCCTCGGCGGAAAGGTCACCACGGCCGATGAGGTCGTTGGTGTAGTGTTCGCGCACTGCCTGGTGCTCGTCGATGACGGAGTAGAGCTCCGGCTGGGTCATGGACGGGTCATCGGCCTCGTTGTGACCGCGCAAGCGGTAGACCATGAGGTCAATGAAGACGTCCTTGCCAAACTGGCGGCGGTACTCGGCTGCCATCTGACCAACCCAGACAACTGCTTCTGGGTCATCGCCGTTGACGTGGAAGACCGGGCAGTCGAAGCCCTTGGCCAGGTCGGTGGCGTAGTGGGTGGAGCGGCCGGAGTCCGGGGTGGTGGTGAAGCCCACCTGGTTGTTAACCACGATGTGGACGGTGCCGCCGTTAGTGTAACCGCGCAGCTGAGACAGGTTGATGGTCTCTTGGACAATGCCCAGGCCGGTGAAGGAAGCATCGCCGTGGAGCATGACTGGAACAACGGTGTGGCCCTCTGGGCCCTTGTCCAAGATGTCCTGCTTAGCGCGGGCGATGCCCTCCATGACCGGATCGACGGCCTCGAGGTGGGATGGGTTGGCGGCAAGGGTGACCTTGATTTCGCCATCGCCAAACATCTGCAGGTGGTGGCCCTCGGAACCCAGGTGGTACTTCACGTCACCGGAGCCGCCGAGCTGGCCGCCCTTGTAGTTGCCGTCAAACTCGCCAAAGATATCGGCCAGTGGCTTGCCCACGATATTGAACAGGACGTTTAGGCGGCCGCGGTGTGGCATGCCGATGACGACCTCGTCCAGATCCTGGCCTGCGGCGGTATCAATGATGGAATCCAGCAGCGGGATGAGGGTCTCGGCACCCTCGAGGGAGAAGCGCTTCTGGCCCACGTACTTGGTCTGCAGGAAGTTCTCGAATGCTTCGGCGGCATTGACCTTCTGCAGGATGTACTTCTGCTCCGCGTTGGTCGGCTTCGGCATGCCCGCCTCCAGGCGGTCCTGCAGCCAGCCGCGCTCATCGCGGTCGAGGATGTGGGTGTATTCGGAGCCGACCTTCAAGGTATAGGCGGCGCGCAGGCGAGAGAGCACCTCGCGCAGGGTCATCTGCTCCTTGCCGCCAAAGCCACCGACATTGAAGGTGCGGTCCAGATCCCAGATGGTCAGACCGTGGGTTGCGATGTCGAGGTCGCGGTGGTCCGGGTTAGGCAGGCCCGGCTGGATCCAGCCCAGCGGGTTGGTATCGGCCAGCAGGTGGCCGCGGGAGCGGTAGGACTCGATGAGCTGCATGACGCGGGTGTTCTTGTCCACGCCGGAGTTCGGCACGTCCTGCGCCCAGCGGAACGGCTCATAAGGCACGCCCATGGAGGAGAAAAGGTCGTCCCAAAAGGCGCCGTCGACAAGCAGCTGGCCAATGGTGCGCAAGAATTCACCGGACTCTGCACCCTGGATGACGCGGTGGTCATAGGTGGAGGTCAGGGTAACTAGGCGGCCGACGCCCAAGTCTGCCAAGCGGTCCGCGGAAGCGCCAGCGAACTCGGCTGGGTAATCCATGGAGCCCACGCCGATGATGGAGCCGGCGCCCTTGGTCAGGCGGGCGATGGAGTGGCGGGTGCCGATGCCGCCAGGGTTGGTGAGGTTAATGGTCACACCAGAGAAATCATCCATGGTGAGCTTGTTCTTGCGAGAACGGGTAACGATGTCCTCGTAAGCCTCAACAAATTCGGAGAAGGACTTGGTCTCACACTCCTTGATGGCGGCGACGACCAAAGCGCGGGAGCCATCCTTCTGCGGCAGGTCAATGGCCAGGCCTAGGTTGATGTGCTCAGGCTGGATGACATAGGGCTTGCCGTCCTTGAGCTCGTAGCGCACGTTCATGTCTGGGTGCAGCTGTACGGCCTTAACCATGGCGTAGCCGATGATGTGGGTAAAGGAGATCTTGCCACCGCGGGTGCGCTTGAGGTGGTCATTGATCATGGAGCGGTTTTCCCACATGAGCTTGACCGGCATATCGCGCACGGTGGTGGCGGTAGGAATCTCCAGGGATTCTTCCATGTTCTTCGCAATGGCCTTGAACATGCCCTTGAGCTGGCGCTCTTCGCCGCCCTTATAGTCCGCGATGCGGTCGAGCGGGGACTCGGACTTCTTTACGGACTGCTTGGCCTTAGCGGACTTTTCCTGCGCCTTAGCTACGGATTTTTCCACGTTAGTCTCGCGGGCCTCCTGCTTGCGGGCGGTAGTAGTACCCTCAGTCTTCTTCGCGGCATGCTTAGACGGCTTCTCCGCAGCCTCCTTGGCTGGTGCCTTAGACTTAGGCGCGCCGTTTGCCTCGAAGTAGTCGCGCCACTCCTTATCTACGGAGCTAGGGTCCTTGGAGTACTGCTGGAACTGCTCGTCTATCAGCCACGCATTGGGGCCGAAGATATTCGATGTGCTCACGGCAGGTATTCGCCTCATTTCTCTGCTTTAAAATGGTCGTTTATTCGACTTTAGTGCGGCCTTTGCACGAGCGCATGCGTCACTCGCCAAAGAGTCTGCCTACATGATACGGGTCATCCCCCTAAACTCACTATGTTAGGGGTATCAATAGCCCCGCTTAGTGGTTTCCGGTTACCCCTAGGCTTGGGTGAGGGGAGAAAGCTGCTCGCTGGCGTGCTCGATGACCTGCTTGGCCAGCTTGCGGTTGGCGGTGGTGCCCAGCACGGCACCGATACCCATGGGCATGAGCTTGCTGATCCACGCCCACTTCAGGCGCTTGGTGATCTGCTTGGTAAAAAGCTTGGTCAGGCGGCCGTTGATGCCAGACAGCGTCGGGCCGGAGAAGCGGGAGAGGCTAGCGGCCGAGCGCATGCCCGCCACGCTATTGAGATCGCCCACAAAGGTATCCACCAAAGCGGAGCCCTTCGAGCCGGTCAGCACCAAAAGTACAAGGGCGCGGCGGCGCTCGGGGGACTTGATGTCATCGCCACGCAGGTAGGCCGAGGCCAAGATGTACCACGCGGCCGCCTCCAAGAAGACTACGGATTCGCCGGCGATGGTAGCTGCGCCGGTTACCAAACCGACACCAGGGATGGCAGCGGAAGCGCCCGCAGCCGCACCGGTGCCGGAGGTGATATTGAAGAAGTGCTTGTCAATGAGCTCCTGTAGCTGCTGCGGGCTCGCGTCCTTATTGCCCTTCTTCAGGTTGTCGACGTACTTGATGATGACACCGGACTGCACGGCTACTGCGCGGTCCAAGGAATTGAGGAGCGCGGAGGTAAAGCGGTTGGTATCTTCCGGATCGATATCATAGGTATCGACGGTGTCGACCTCGGTGGAGTTGTCCTTCTTGTCTTTAGTAAAGAAACCCATGTGTCCTTTTCTTTCGCTAAAACTTATCTGTGTCCAGCATAGTAAAGGCTCTATTAATACGCCGTCGCGCCGCAAAGAGATCGCCGAGGGCGTGCAAGGCACCTAAGCTAGAAGGCATGGTTACGCCGCACGAGAACACCCGCGATTCCGGGAACTTCCCTCCGGAGGAGTCTTCCGCGGCGGCGCGCCTGAAAGCGGAGCAGGCCCACGAACGCGCCCGTCGCGCGCACGAAGAGGCCCAAAACGCCCTGGCAGATGAGCTCACCGTCCGCACTACCTCCGGGTGGGTGCGTGGCGTTATAGAGGAGGACCTGCGCACCGATCGCCCCATTAGCGCCGGGCCGGTGCTCACCTGGCGCGGCATCCCCTTTGGCAATACCACTGCCGGGGACGACCGCTTCCGCGCCCCGCAGCCTGCACCGGCTTGGGAGGGCGTGCGCGATTGCAGCCAATTCGGCCCACCGGCCCCGCAGCCCACGTACTCCTGGACTGACCGCATTATCGGCTCCGAGGACTGCCTGCACCTCGACATCGTGCGCCCGCGCACCGAAGAGAAGCTTCCTGTGGTGGTCTACCTACACGGCGGCAGCTTCATCATGGGCTCGTCGCACATGCTCATGCTCCGCGGCTTTGAGCTGGCTACCCGCATGGACGTGGTCTACGTATCCATTAACTTCCGCCTCAACTCCCTGGGCTATTTGGATCTGCGCAGCCTGGGCGGAGACTGCAGCGCTAACCCGGCGGTGGCCGATCAGATCCTGGCGTTGCAGTGGGTGCGCGACAATATTGCGGCCTTTGGCGGCGATCCTGAATCCGTCACCCTCATGGGTGAATCGGCCGGCGGCGCGGCGGTTCTCACCCTCATGACGAGCCCGGCCGCGGAAGGCCTCTTCCACCGCGCCATTGCCCAGTCCCCGCCGATTGCCATGATCCATTCTCGTGCCCAGTCCACCTTGTGGGCGCGCGAGTTAGTCCACCGCATGGCCTTGCCCCGGCGCACCTCGGTGGAGGACCTGCGCCAGGAAAACTTTGCCGATTTAGTGCGCTCGGGCCAATCCATGATGTGGCGAGCTGGCGAGCTCATTCACCTCAATTCCTGCTACGCACCCACGGTGGATGATGAGCTCATTCCGGAACACCCCATAGCTGCCTTTGAAAATGGGCACCAGCACCAGGTTCCGCTGCTCATCGGCACGAACTCGGACGAGGCTAGCTTTGGTAAATTCCTCTTCCAGCGCCAAAGTTCCCGCGAGCGCGCCGCCTTGCGCCTCCTGGCTTCCTTCGATCCCCAGCACGCCCCCGAGGTCGTCGCCGCCTATGACGGCGCGGTGGCCCGGGAGGACTTTGCGCACCTGCTTGCCGACGCCCTTTTTTGGGCACCCTCCACCCGCATCGCCACCGCCCATGCGCAGGTGGCACCAACGTGGATGTACCGCTTCGACTTCGCCTCTGCCGTGCTCAAGTGGCTGGGCCTCGGAGCCATGCATTCGATGGAGCTGGGCAATGTATTCGGTGACCCTTACTCCTCGCGCGCATCTTTCCTTACCAATTGGGGCTCGCGCGCGGAGATGGAAGAACTTACCGCCACCATGCAGCAACACTGGTCCGCCTTCATTCATGGCGGCCGCCCTGAGATGAGTTGGCCGCGCTACGGGTCCACTCAGCGCGCCACCATGATCTTCGATGCCGAGGCCTATATTGAGCACGCGCCGCACGAGCTCAAGCGGCAAGCCTGGGAGGGATACCACATGTTGGAGTGGGGAAGCGGGCGCCCAGAGCTGGTGAGATCTTTGGGCTTCCAACCATCCGGGTGGGAATAACGGTAGACTCCACAGTGACCGCGGGCGGCGGCTTGCCTACCGTGGGAACCTCTGCTTCCGAAGGATGGATTTTAAACCACCATGAGCTTTTTCGAAGATATTGCTTCTGCATTGGATGCCGAGGGCATCGAGTCCCGCGTCAATGATGACGTCATGTTTGTTCCGATCACCTCTGATCTGGAAATCCAATTTATTGAAATCGATCCGCTGCTTCCGGCCGCGAATGTCTACATTGCCGCGGCGGATGTCGATGAAGACGATGAGGAATTCGAGGCAGTCCTCGTCTCCGTTGCCTTCTCGGTAGACGATGCCGTGGAGGCGGTATCCCGCCACATCGCCACCGACCAGGTCGTCACCGTCCTGCGGGACCTGCTGGAGGGCACCGATGAGCGCATCGCGGAACTAGAATTTGCCCAAGATGAGCTCAACCCGCACCTCGTCGTGGCTGAAGTGGCCAACGACTCGGAGCTGCGCGTGCTCGTGGAAACCATCGACGGCGTCCCGTCCGCCATCGTGCGCTTCCTTGCCTTCGACTTCGACGAAGACGATCTCGATGACATGGAGGATGAAGCAGTCACCCTCGCGTGGGAAGTGGATGAAGAGGATGAGGACCTCGATGAGGCTGATCGCCTCGCCCTCTTTGATAACGCCGAGTTTGATGACGTTCCCATCGTGGAGGTTCCGGCCGAGGCCCTTGAGCTTGGCACCTACACCGACTTCGATCGCCTCTTCGATGTCCTAGGCCTCGTCTCCGAGCAGGCCCTGGACTGGGAAGCACAGCTCGTCTCCTTTGATGACGAAGACTACGAAGAGCCTGACGTCTACGACATCTTCGGCGAAGACGACGAGGACGAAGACGAGGACTACCTGGACGGCGACGATGCCGACCTGGACGACGAATCCGACGCCCCCGAAGCTGACGAAAAGTAGTCCCGGCCTTCCCCATAGCCCAGCCCGCCACTCCCAGCGGACAGGCTGGGCCTTTCCCGTTTTAGGGGCCCTTTTGTGTTGCTACTTTCGTGCGCTGCCAATTAGGCTTTAGGATAATCCCAGCTTGCAGCTGGGAATCCGCCCTAAACCTAGCCTTGTGAGGAGGAGACCATGGCGATGACCCGCGACACCACGTGGCGCTACGTCCTTGTTGTAGTAGCGGTGGCACTCTCGCTCGCCGCGTGGCTTTGTACCGTCTTTGGGGTGTACTCCACGGTAAATGTGACTTTCGAGTCCTACCTGACCGCCAGCGTCTGGGTCCTCCTCCTGGTGGCCGCGGTGCTGCTATATACCTCGCAGTATGGGTTGGTGCCCAACTGCATCCTCCTGTATCCCATCTTCGGTGCCTCCATCAATCTGCTGTTGGGCTCGTTGACGGTGCGCTCGCAGGTGCCGATGTTCTTCGACACCGTCGGCACCGCCATCGTCGCCATCATCGCCGGTCCCGTGCTCGGCATGGCCACGGGGGTTACGACCACCGTATTGGGCGGAGTGTACTTTGCCTATGATCTCGCCTTTGCGCCCGTAGGCATCTTTATCGGCGCCGCCGTGGGCATTCTGGCGCGCCGCGGGGTATTCAACAAGCTGTCATGGATCATTTTCTCCGGCCTTGGAATGGGCATCGGCTCCGGCGTGATGAGTGTGTACGTGCTCATCTTTTCCTTCAGTGGACGACCGCGCAAAGGGTCACAAAACCTCACCGAGTTCTACGAGATGATTTTCCAAGACGAACGCTTGGCCATCATCTTGCAGGGCCTTACCTCGGATATTCTGGATAAGGTCTTTACCGTCCTCATCGCCTGCTTGGTCCTGCGCTTTATGCCAAAGGCAATAGCCCGGCACTACACGGTGGCCTTCAACCGCGAGGTGATGAGGAAGGTGCTCCACGCCCCTGATCCGCATGCAGGGCCAGACACATCTGCGCAGTCAACGAAACAGCGCGCGACCGCCTAGGCGGCTTGGCTGAAGCCGGCGAAGAGTGACTCGGGGGAGTGGACCGGCTGATAGGAGCTATCCACGAGCCACACATAAGTGGCATTCGGGCCACGGGAGACCTCGTGGACTGCACCCACCATCTCTGCCGGCACGAGCGTGCGCACCCAGCTCTCGGCCACGGCCGGATCTACCGGCTGACCAAAGTTCTCGGTAATGCGGATGGTAATCAGATAGGCCGGAATGCGGTTTTGCCCAAAGCCGCGCACGCGGGCCTTCACGCGCGCACCCACACGGTGGCGGGTGATGCTCATGCAATACTCTCCGCCCGGTCCACCGGCGGGCGTCGGCAGTTGCTTTATCGGTGGGCGCCACGTGGGCGTGGGGCGCGCGAGGGAGCGCGGGTGGTGAATGATGGCGGCGATGGAATTGATGGTGTCATATTCGTGGTAGAGCAAGTCCGCCGCAATCTCGGAGGCGGACTGGGGCAGGTTCATTGCGGTGGGCTGGGGGAACTTCTTTTGTACGTTGTGCATGGCCATCACACTAGAACCCAACGCGGACACAGACCCAGTAAAAGCAAACGCATGTTCGAACACAACCTGCAAATGGCTTTCCCTGATGCCAAGGATTAGAGTTGCAGCCGATATGATGAATACACACAGCGGGGAAGTAGAACACGAGGAAGCACCAAAGATCCCACGCGAAATCTGGGTCATGGTTACCGCCGCCTTTATTATCGCTTTGGGCTACGGCCTCATTGCCCCGCTACTTCCGCAGTTTGTGGTTAGCTTCGATGTCTCCATGGCCGCCGCGGGCCTTGTAGTCTCCATCTTCGCCGCCTCGCGCCTTATCTTCGCGCCCATGTCCGGTTCTTTGGTGGACCGCGTCGGCTCGCGCCGCGTTTATCTCATCGGACTCATGACCGTCGCGGTAACCACGGGGCTAGTCTCCATTGCGCAAAGCTACTGGCACATCGTGGCCCTGCGCGCCCTGGCCGGCATTGGCTCTACCATGTTCACCGTCTCCGCCATGGGCCTCATCGTGCGCATGTCCCCGCCAACGATTCGCGGCAAGTGTTCTGCCACCTACGCCACGGCCTTCCTGCTCGGTAACGTCGCCGGCCCTGTTCTTGGTGCGAGCCTGTCCTTCCTGGGCTTTCGCTGGCCATTTTTCATCTACGGTGTGGGCGTGGCGCTGGCTGCGTTCGTCGTCTGGTGGCAAATGCCCCGCGTGAACCACAAACAAGCCAGCAAGGATAAGTTGCCGCCCATGCGCCTGCAGGAGGCCTGGGGCGATACCGCCTACCGTGCGGTGCTGACCTCTAACTTTGCCCATAGCTGGATCAACATGGGCGTGCGCGTATCCGTCCTGCCGCTTTTTGCTGCCTCCATCTTCCACAATGGCGCGGCTGCCTCCGGTCTTGCGCTCGCGGTCTTCGCGGCCGGCAACGCCATCGTGCTGCAGTTCTCCGGCAAGTGGTCCGACATCCACGGCCGCAAGCCACTCATTCTCATCGGCCTTATCGGCTCAGCCATCTTCATGGTGCTGATGGGCATGGCTACCAGCGTGTGGTTCCTCCTGCTTATTTCCGCCTTCGCCGGTGCATCGTCCGGGCTTATCAACCCCTCCCAACAGGCCGCGGTGGGAGACATCGTGGGCAATGACCGCTCCGGCGGCAAGGTGCTATCCACCTTCCAGATGGCAGGAGACTTCGGCCAAATCTTGGGGCCCATGCTCATTGGCCTGCTTGCCGACGCCTCCGGGTTCCCCCTTGCCTTCACCGTCTGCGGCGCTATCGCCTTCATCGGCATCATTGCCTGGGCATTCGGCCGTGACCCGCATGCTGGAGTGGGGAACAAGCCGAAGCGAGTGCCGTAGGGGAAGTAGGCACTTATTCTCGGCTAGAGAATTTCACCCAGTTGGGAAACACATAGATAAACGAAGGCAACGGAAATTACCGCCATCAACGTGTTGACGATCCAGCCGTTTCTCCATTGCTTTGGGGTGTGTTTGGTATTCAGCAGGACCAAAAGCGTAAGGCCTAAGAACGGCATAAATAAAGCGCCCAGGACACCGTAGGCGATGATGAGTCCGGTTGGCTTTCCAAGGAGCAAAAGTAGCATTGGCGGGAAGGTCAGCCAGATGAGGTAAGCGCGGTAGTACTTTCCACCAGTACTGGTTCGGGGATCGCCTTGCGGGATCTTTTTGAGGTGGCCGATGTAGTCGGCAAACATCAGAGACACACCGTTCCAAACACCGAGGCAGGAAGAGAATGCGGCAGAGAAGAACCCGACGATGAACAATTTGGACATGAAGGCTCCGTAGCGGTCCTCGAGAACATCTGCCATATCAACGAGACCCTGGTCATTATCAGAGACCGCGACATTGGCGCTGTAGAGGAGTTCAGCGCCCAGCGCGAGTGTGGCTAAGACAAAAATACCGGTAACTGCGTATGCCACTGCATTGTCCATGCGCATAACTTGCATCCATTTTGGTGTGTACCATTCCTTTTCTCTCAGCCAGTAGCCGTAAGCGGCAAGCGTGATTGTGCCGCCCACTCCGCCAGCGATGGACAACACATAGACGAAGGAGCCATCTGGAATCTGTGGTACCAAACCACCGATGACTTCGGGAAGGTTCGGAGCTGTAATGGCGGCGATGCCCACCACGGTGACAAACATGATTCCGACCAAGATGGCTGATAGCTTCTCAAAAAGCTGATATCGCCCAAGCCAAGTTAGAGTGAAGCAGGATATTCCAGCAATAATTGCCCACATTTCGAGACTGGTACCTGGGAAAAGGGCGCTAAGAGCGAGGCCAGCGCCGGACATCGATGCAGCGCCGTAGACGAGACCCCAAATAACGATATATGGGGCAAAATACCAGGAAGTCCACCGTCCCAACTCCCGCCAGCCATGGAACATAGTGTTTCCGGTGGCAAGGCTATACCGTCCGACACCTTCGACCAGTACAATCTTCATAATTGTGCCGATGATGACCGCCCAAAGGAGTGCGTAGCCATAGCGCTGGCCAGCGATCATGGTGGCCACTAGGTCGGCCGCACCAACGCCTGTCGCTGCGGCAACTAGTCCTGGACCGACTAAGGTCCATTTCACTCTAGCTTGGTTGGTAGTGTCTACGTTGTGTCTGCTGCCTGCAGGCCGTGCAGAACTCGATTCGCTGGTCTGACTCATGGCACTCTCTCGATTGATTGTGTTTCTAATCACTATAGGGAGGGTGGTGCTTTTCTATCAGGAAAACGAGGATTTCAATTTTTCGATCGGCCGTCTAGGCCACCGTTCTTCCCGCAGCGTAGAGAGCCTTGGGCATTGCTCGCTGGAGCTTCCATTCGAATTGGATCGGCTTTTCTCCATGATGTGACACATAATCCACAGCGCCTAAATAGGTATAAGCGCTCGCTGTACCGACTTCGTTCTTCTTGTTAAAACGCGAGGCTATGAGAATCTTGCCATCACGGTTCTGATGGCCGATGTAACGTTTAGCCGCCTTCGACTTCAGCGTCGTTGTTGATTGGGATTCCCAGTGCAACAGATCAGGTGAAATTGGATAGTCTCGGTAATTCGTAGAGGCACTTACTTGTTCGTCTTTTTGGAACGTCACCAAGAACAGGTCTGTATTGATATCGGGGAAGTATTTCACGCCCTCGCGGGGAAGGTTCACCAGTCGTGCAAGGCTTCCAGTCTCCAAAGCACCAATTAGTTCAGCCAATGAATAGTCCGCGTGCGTCTCCAACACAGAGGTCTCGCTATGCTGCGGAATAATGCGAGCGGAGTCGCTGCACATTTGCATAACCTGTTGCAATTCCCAAGCAACCTGCGGGTGCTGGCGCAATATCATCAGTGCCTCGTCATAAGAACCGGGATGCGGAGAATTTGAGTTTGCCCAGAACCCGAGAACAAGCATCCGGGTGAAAGCTTGATCGGATGGTTCCATGTCGGCATAGCGGAGATCTGGGGTGGAAAGGATGCGCAGG
Organism: Corynebacterium sp. CTNIH16; assembly: GCF_032821655.1. NCBI lineage: Bacteria > Bacillati > Actinomycetota > Actinomycetes > Mycobacteriales > Corynebacteriaceae > Corynebacterium > Corynebacterium sp. CTNIH16. Next base: position 21,433 of record NZ_JAVBIG010000003.1, read on the forward strand.
TAGGCATCGATTCGGTGCGGATCGTTGACGTGGAGGAAAACCCGAACCCGATTAAGCAGAAACGCCTCGGTCTCACTGGCGTTCTGCTGAATGAGGCCTTCTTCACGAAGTAACCGCGTCCATGAATATTTTGACGGGCGATAGATGTTTTCTAATTGGAGATTTGCTTCCTCAAGGAACTCTTTGAGATCTGTAGTTCGAATCTCAGAGAGCAATGCGCGTACTTTGCGTAGGGAATTTCGCGAGATCTTCTTGACATTGCGGAGAACCTGCTCGGTTGTCGTTTGGTCGAGCTGAATATGTGACCCAGGTGGAGTCGTGGGAAATCCCTGTTCAATTTCTTCGGTCAAGCGCTTGCCCCGTTTCCGGGTTAGGGCATGGAACTTTCGCTCGAAATCAAAATCCGCATGCTGTTGGCCAATGAAATCGAAAATGACGCAGGAGTCTTTACCTGGAGATAGACGGAGACCGCGACCTAGTTGTTGCAGAAAGACCACGGGGCTTTGCGTCGGGCGGAGCAAAAGTAGGGTGTTAACAGCCGGGATGTCTATCCCCTCGTTAAATATATCTACAGAGAACAAAACTTTGACCTCGCCAGCCTCCAGCTCTCTAATGGCCTGGGCCCGCTCTACGGCAGAGAGCTCGTTCGTTACAGCGCGCGCTGGGATTCCAAATTGTTGGAACTGCGTTGCCATATATTTTGCGTGAGCAATAGTGACGCAAAACCCGATAGCTTTCATCTCTGAGAGATCGAAAACGCGTCGGTTAAGCTCGTTAATAATGAAGCGGGTGCGCTTTTCTCCTGCTTTGATGTAGAACTCAGAGAGCTCTCTGGAGTTATAGTCTTTCCTGCCCCGGCTCCAGGTCAACGAAGAAAGGTCCGTTCCATCAGCAATCCCGTAGTAATGCATAGGAACTAAGAGCTGTAAACGCAAAGCATCCCACAAGCGCAGTTCATGGGCTACGCGGTAGTCAAAGTATTTTTGAACGTTTTCGCCATCACCACGTTCTGGGGTTGCTGTTAAGCCTACGAGCTCTCGTGGTTGGAAGTGGTCTAAAAGCGCGTTATAGGTGGGAGCTTGTGCGTGATGGAACTCGTCAATTATTACGACATCAAAGCGTTTGGGATCCAGCTTTTGTAGACGAGAAGCGTGTAGAGATTGCACGCTTGCAAAAACAAAATCCCAACGGTGGGGCTCAGCGCCGTCGACAAGCAGCTCTCCAAAATCAGCGTCTTTGAGAACTTCCCGGAAAGTCCGTCGGGCTTGGTGAAGAATTTCCTTTCGGTGAGCCACGAAGAGCAATTGGGGGCGTCGCTTCCATTGTTCGCAAAGATTTCGATAATCCAGTGCAGCCACTACGGTCTTTCCAGTTCCTGTCGCTGCTACCAGGAGGTTTCGATGTCGATGCTTTATCTCGCGCTCTGACCTCAACGCCTCGAGCATTTCTTCTTGGTATGGGTAGGGCGTTACCTCTAGGCCAGAAAGCTCCAATTGGCGAAGCGCTCCGGACGATTCACCGCCTTTGGCAATGCGCAGAGACCGTTCCAGGCGCTCCATGTCACTAATAGGGTCGAAGGTTTTAAAATGGCTGTCATGCCAGTAACTATCGAAAGTCTTGATGAATTTATCGATTACTTCTGGTGTTGCGGTGTTAGATCCGCGGACGTTCCACTCCCAACCATCGACTAGAGCGGACCTTGACAGGTTAGAACTACCAATAAATGCAGTGTCGAAACCGGACTTTCGGCGGAACAGCCAAGCCTTGGCATGAAGGCGAGTGGATTTGTGCTCGTAGCAAATTTTCACCTCTGCCTGATACTTCTCAACCAATCGCTTGAGAGCGGCTGCGTCAGACGCACCGCAGTACGTAGAAGTAAGAAGGCGGAAGGGGATCTTGTTGTCTCGGAGATACTCGAGCTGTCTATCAAGGACGCTAATGCCGGAATTCTTAATGAAGGCGCACAGCAGGTCTACCGAATCGGCCGTCTTGATTTCTCTCTCGATTTCGCTGGTTAAACTAGATTCTCCCAGGGCGTTGGTAAATAGTGCGCTCTTGGTGAGTGAAACGTCTGGAAGGAGGGGCGGATCTGCTAACCCCGAGTTGTACACAGCGTAGAGAAGCTCCTCGGAATCGATTCCCTCATCATTGCCCAGTAGAAGCGCAATGTTGTTAATCAGAGCAACTCGGTCTTCGGGTGACTTCAATCCGAGGAGACGGCGCTCTAAGAGTGAGCCGATGTGCTGAGCAATCGCCGAGGTGTAGCGGCCTTGAGCTTCCTGATCGGAACTTCTTCCAATACCGAATCCTGCAGCAGGGTGTTGGTTTAGTGTTTCCTCCATTCGCTCGCGAATCCGGGTCGTAATGGGGGTTTCGTATACGCCAAAAGGTAGGGAAGAATCGGGACTGGTGCTCATAATGACCAAATTCTAAAGGCTTTGCACTTTTAATTGGCCTATAAGAGGATTAGCGAAGTAATTTTCTCCCGCTGATTTTGTTCTGCATCGATTTCCCGAGAGTGTGAACTCTTTGAAGAAAAGCGTGTAAAGATTCCGAACCCTATATTCCCTTTTGATTGGAGCCCGGATTGAGAAGCCCGAAATGGTTACATGATGAAATTTTTTAGTGGCTGAGGTGGGCATCCGTTTAGGTTGGCCAACTACCGGTCCGACAGAAGAAGTATCTCGGGTCTCCAGCCTTCTGGCAAGCGGCACCATGCATGGAGAGGAGTTCCTACCCGGACCAAAGTTTAGGAATGTCAATGGCGTGAGCCGAAAATACTTTGACCTCTATTCAGCGCGGCCTTCATATGAGGGGAAAGCGACCAACGGAGGAAAAGCAACACAGGAAATCGCCGCATTGGCGGAGTCTGATCCGCAATTGGTGTTGCGTTTAGCGGAGGATATCCGCCGAATGCTGGCGAAAGGATACTACGAAAGAAGGGATCTCTCGTTCCTTAGTTGTGAGTAGAAGCTAATGCTTCTACCGCCGGAATATCAGCGGGAGCCCAGCTCAAACTAGCGGCCTCAGCGGGGGTAACCCACTTCGCCTCGTCGTGGTCGGTCAGGCATAGGTCGCCGTCGGCAAGCGTGCAATAGAATGTCGTTAGTTCAATGGTCCCGAATGCGTACTCGTAGGTTGTTGTCGCGACCTTGGCTCCCACCTCGGCTTTGAGGTTAAGTTCTTCGTGTATTTCCCGAGCTAGAGCTTCCTCAGGAGTTTCGCCAGGCTCAATCTTTCCACCTGGAAATTCCCAGTGGCCTTCTAGTGGTTTGCCCGGTTTCTTTCGGCAGGCGAGGAAACGCTGGCCATCATGGAAGACGGCGCCGACGACGCGAATGGGTTTAGACATGACTTTATTGTGCCTTAGATCTCGAAAACGTCTAGACAGTGAGCTGTTACTTAGCTAACATATCCCCAATGTTCGCGTAAGGCTGTCACGCGGGCTTGATTTTTGTATGCAAGCTTGAGGGGACGGTTTTACTGTGACTTCTACTGAATCGGTTTACTCCTCCATCCAGAGCCATGACGGGGAAATCCCGCAGCCTGGCGGACGGTGGAAACTCTTTCTATATAGCGCCATTGGCGCGTTCGTATTCTTCCTGCCGGTGACGTATCAGGATAAGCGCTCCATTCCTTTGGATCACATGGTCACGATGGTGCGCGAAGGGATTCCGGCAGCGGTGCCGTGGATTATCTTTGCCCTTGCTGTCTACGGCACGGTGCGCAGCTTTACCACCGGGGCGTTTAAGGAAAGCGCGCTGCAGGCGGTCTTTGCGGTGCTCAACATTGTGGGTGCGGTGGTCTCCTTCCTTATGGTCATCGATGCGCTGCCGTGGGTGCTGGGCGATGAAGACCTGGTGCCGTTCCTGTGGAACTCCATCGCGATTCCGGTTGGCCTCATTGTGCCTATCGGTGGGGCATTCCTGGCATTTCTCATTGGCTTTGGCCTGCTGGAATTTGTCGGCGTGCTCATGCAGCCCATCATGCAGCCGCTGTGGAAGACGCCGGGGCGCTCCGCCATTGACGCGGTGGCCTCGTTTGTGGGCTCGTATTCGCTGGGCATTTTGGTGACGGACCGCGTCTACCAAAAGGGCGGCTATACCGGGCGCGAGGCGGCCATCATTGCCACCGGCTTTTCGACGGTCTCTGCGGCCTTCATGGTCATCGTGGCCAAGCAGCTTGACCTGATGAAGGTCTGGGGCACCTACTTTATTGTCACGCTCATCGTGACCTTTGTAGTGACGGCCATTACCGTGCGCATTCCGCCGCTGCGCACCATTCCAGACGAGTATTTTGCGGATGCGCACCCAGACCCGGAAAAGCCGGTGGAAGGCTCGCGCATCAAGAACGCGTGGCGCGAAGCAATGCTGGCACTGCAGCGCGCGCCGTCCTTGTGGGAATCCATCTGGGAGAATCTGCGCGATGGCGTGCGCATGGCGGCGGCCATCGTGCCTTCCATTATGTCGGTGGGCCTTATTGGCCTACTACTTGCGCGCTTTACGCCCATCTTCGAGTGGATTGGATACCTGTTTTATCCCTTCGCGTGGGTAGTGCAGCTGCCGGAGCCGGTCCAGGCTGGAAAGGGCGCGGCCATGGGTATTGCGGAGATGTTCCTGCCCGCCACCGCAGTGGCAGGCAGCGACAGCATGGTGCTCAAGTTCGTCATCGGCGTGGTGGCAGTCTCTGCCATCATTTTCTTCTCCGCTCTGGTGCCGTGCATCCTGGCAACCAAGATCCCGGTGAAGCTGACCCACCTGGTCATCATCTGGTTCGAGCGCGTGGCGCTGACCATTCTTATCGCCACGCCGATTGCCCACCTGCTGTTTTGAGAAAGTAGCTAGGCCTCTAGGTGGGCCGTTACGATGTCGTCGATGAGCCGCGCCGCTGCCTTGGCGGTGCGGTTATCTATGTCAAAGGTGGGGTTGAGCTCGACGACGTCCACCAAGGCCAGCTTTCCAGTCCGCGCAATAGCTACGGCCATGGCGCGGATGCGCTCATAGCTCACGCCCAGAGACGCTGGGGCGGATACGCCCGGCGCGGTGGACGCTGGCAAAACGTCGAGGTCGATGGATAGGTGGACCTTGTCCTTGCCCTCCGTGGCGCGGGCAGCGAGCTCGCCGCACTCGGCCGGGGAGAGGTTAACGAGCTCTTCGTCCAGAGCGATGGCCACGCCGAGGGACTCGGCTTCGTCGAAAAGCACTGCGGTGTTATTGGGGCGGGAGATACCCAGCACGGTGTAGTCGAAGTCATCGGTGAGCTCTGAAATCTGCTTGAACGGGGTGCCGGAGGTGGCGTGGTCCGCGCGGCGTAGATCGAAGTGGGCGTCCAGGTTGATGATCTTGGTGGCGCCCACAGCGCGGTAAAGGCCGCGGTGCGAGCCGAAGGCGGTCTCGTGCCCGCCGCCCAAAATGATGGGGAGGGTGCCGGCCTCGACGAGTTCCCGCACCTTGTTAGAAAGCGCGTCGTGGGCGCCGTCGAGGTCATCGGCCTGGGTGGTAATCGTGCCGGCGTCGGCAAGCGCATGCCCATGGTGGACCGCCAAGGAACCCAGCGCGGAACGCAGCGCGGCTGGGCCTGCGGCTGCACCCTGGCGGCCGCCATTGCGCAGCACGCCTTCATCAGACGCAAAGCCTAGGAGGGTTACTGGGGCGGGTGATTCGGTGGACTGATTGATAACGCTATGCCAGCGGGCATGTTCTGGGCCTGGGCCATCGGAGCGGCCAGACCATTCGGGGGCGGGGGTGAAAAGTTCAGCTTTTTCTGTGTTCATGGTTTTCGATGTTAGGCGGCGAGTTACATTAGCGCAGCGATGCCGTAGGCAAACGGTGCGGCGATGATGGTGGACAAAATGACGCGCTCGAACCAGATTATGATGATGTTCTTAATGCTCAGTGGAATGTCCGTGGCCAGCACGGAAGGCACCATAGAGGAGAAGAAGAATACCTGGGAGACTGAGACCATGGCGATAATAAGCCTCAGGACATCGGATTCCGCGCCGGCAACCAAGGTGGCTGGTAGGAAGAGCTCAGATAGGCCAATGGCGAGGGCTTCGGAGCCAAGGCCCGGATCCGGTACTCCCAAGATCCACAGCACTGGGTAGAACAGGTAGCCAAAATAAGTAAAGAACGGGGTGTAGAAGGCCACTACCAAGCCAAGGAAGCCCACGGACATGATGCCTGGTAGAACCTGCATGGTCATGAGCAGGCCATCGCGGAAGTTGTGCCACAGGACCTTCCAAAGCGGTGGCGAATCACGGAGAACTGCCTTTGCTTCTTCCCAGGCAGTGTGCGCACGGCTGTCATTGACCTCGGATTCCGGGTTGGGTTCCGCGCCGGGGTAGTAGTCCTCCGGGATGGTAGCGATGGGTGGAATGCGCACCATTATTACTGTCACCAGGAAGGTGACGATAAGGGTGGCTCCGAAATACATTCCCCACACACTCATAAGGTCAAGGGCGCGGGCGATGACCACCATGAATGTGGCGGAGGCGGTAGAAAATCCAGCAGCGATGATGGCCGCTTCTTTCCCGGTATATCCACCGGCCTTATACACGCGGTTAGTCACGAGCAGGCCTAGCGAGTAGCTGCCGACGAAGGAGGCCACTGCATCAATAGCTGAGCGCCCAGGTGTTTTGTACAGCGGCCGCATGATGGGCTGGACCCACACGCCCATGTACTCCATGAGGCCGAATCCAACCAGTAGGGCGAGGAAAATGGCACCCACAGGGATTAAGAGGCCCACGGGGATGACTAGTTTATTGAGGAGAAATGGACCGAGGTCTTCTTCAAAGATGAAGGCGGGGCCGAAATTAAACACCAGCATGGCCGTGATGAGCACCGCCAAGATATTCAAGAAGGCGAAGACCATGCGTGCGGCAGAGGACTTCCATGTGCCCGTGGCAAATGGGGCGATGGCACCGGCAACGATGAGCAGCAGCACTACGTACTTGGAGCCGCTACCTAGGGTGTCAGAAATCCAACCCACCAGGTGATCGAGCAGGATGGTGTTTTCTCCTCCGAAGGGAAAAGGGACGAAGAAGGCGAAGATGCCGAGTCCGCTATATACAAAGAATCGCCAGGTGTTTTTCACTGGAGGGGTGGAGGTTTTAGTGCGAGGATTTGTGGTGTCAGTCATGGTGTTTCCATTTCAGAATCATCCGCGCACCGGCTCAGCGAGCCATTCGGGGATATGGGCGTTGTGCTCTCCTAGTTGCGGTGCTGGCTCCGGCTGGCGGGAGCCAGTCAGACGCAGGGGAGAGCTTAAGGTAGTAAATCCATCGGATTCGGTAAAGAGAACTTCGCGTTCAGTGCCTACATCTCCGTGCAGGGCTTCGTCAACGGAATGGACCGGCGCGGTGGGAACCCCGTGTTCTTGGAAGAGGGCGAGCGCTTGCTCGACGGTCTTGCCCCGCAGGGCGTCCTCAATAATGGAGCGGACTTCTTCGCGGCGCTCTTTGCGGGCGGGATTGGAGTTGTACCGCGGATCATCGACCATGTATTCCAAGCCCAAGGCGCGAGTCAGGCATCCGAAGAGCTTCTCATTCAAGATGGCGATGACCACCTCACCGTCATCCACACGGTAAGTACTGAAGGGGACGGTCATGGCGTGGTCGCTACCAACGGCCGTGGGTACCTCTTCTTCATACAAGTCTCGCATGGCCACTGATTCCAGAATGGATACCAAGGAATCAAACATGGCGACGTCAACGTGCTGTCCATGGCCGGTGCGATGGCGCTCCTGCAAGGCGCCGAGCGTGCCGATAGCACCATAGAGTCCGGGGATCAGATCTCCCAGACTGATGCCTACACGGGTGGGGCGCCCGCCTGGCCAGCCGGTTACAGACATGATTCCGCTCATCGCTTGTGCCACAAGGTCATAGGCAGGGGCCTTGCTCATAGAACCGCTTTGGCCAAAGCCACTGATGCTGGTGACGATGAGCTGCGGGTTGAGTTCAATAAGGGATTCTGGAGAAATGCCCAGTTTTTCCATTACGCCGGGCCGGAAGTTTTCTACCAGTACGTCGGCACGCTGCACCAACTCGCGCAACGTGTTCAAGTCTGCCTCTTCTTTGAGGTTCAAGGTGATGCCCTTCTTAGACCGGTTAAATAGCCGGTAGTAGGCGGAGTCACCTTTGAAATCTGGGCCAAAATTGCGGGAGTCATCACCCCAGGGGGTTTCGATTTTGATGACCTCGGCCCCTAAGTCAGCCAGAATCATCGAGCAAAAGGGACCTGCCAGCACGCGTGACATATCCAGCACGCGCAGGCCTTCGAGGGAGTGTGGGTGTCCAGTATCGACCATGGGGGAGCTCCTTTCCGGGGAAGTGGTTTAGACAAAGGCGGAAATGCCGGTGATGGAACGGGCAGCAACGAGTTGGTTGATATCGAAGGTGCCTTCGTAGGAGTAGATTGCTTCGGCATCGCAGAAGTGCTTGGCGGCGGTGTAGTCAGAAATGATGCCGTTTCCGCCGAGGAGTTCGCGGCCAAGTGCGGCGGACTCGCGCATCAACTTGGATACGTGTGCCTTAGCTAGTGCAGAGTGCTCGCCGCGGGTGTCTCCCCGGGCCTCCAGGCGAGTAAGGGCCGCCATCATGGATTCGGAAGCGATGAGGTTGCCCAAAATGGTGGAAAGTTTGGACTGGTTAATCTGGAAGCTAGCCAGTGGCTTTCCAAATTGATTGCGCTTGCCGGTGTAGTCCAAGGCAGTATCCAGTACACCCATTTGCAGTCCTACTGCTTGCCAGCCCACTGTGGAGCGGGCGGACTTCAACACCTTGTTGGTGTCTTTAAAAGTATTGGCGTGGGCCAGCTTGTAATCATCTGGAACAAAGACGTCGTTAAGCGTGATATCGGCATTTTGCACAGCGCGAAGCGCAATGCGGTTGCGCATGAGGGTGGCTTTGTAGCCTTCCCAGGAGGTATCGACGAGGAACCCCTTGACGTGGTTGTCTTCAGGATCGCGTGCCCAAACTACGACGTAATCGGACCAGGTGGCGTTGCCGATCCAGCGTTTCGCACCGTTGAGGATCCACCCGCCGTCGACCTTCGTGGCGGTGGTGGACATATCTTGCGCGACGTCGGAACCGGCATCCGGCTCGGTGATGGCGAAGACGCCGGTTTTCTTTACCGCGTAGATGTCTGGGAGTTTCTTTACCGCGTAGATGTCTGGGAGCCACCGCTCCTTTTGCTCCTCGGAAGCGAGCAGCTCAATGGATCCCGTGAACAGACCATCCTGGCCACTGAAAAACGTTCCGACGGAGGCATCGGCGCGGTGAATTTCCGCCGTGACTAGACCAGCCAGCAGATGGGAGCGGCCTTGGCGGCGAACCAAACTGATGATGTCGAGTTCTTGGATAGAGGGGAGTAGCTCGTGGGGGAATTCGCAGCGATTCCAGTAGTCGGTGGCGATGGGGCGAACCTTGTCGTGGGTCCAGTCGCGGACCTTGTGGAGAATCTCAAGTTCTTCCGCGGGTAGGTCCTGTTCGAATCCGTAAAAGTCTCCGTCTGGGGAGCGGCCGGGCATAGGGTTCTCCAATCCAATAAGTTAGACAACACACATTCGGTGACAGAATGTAACCTGTAACACTCTGTGTGAGATAGACTACGGTGAGCGGAATAGGAAAGCACTAGTCGAATCGGGTGGAAAGTCTTGTATATGAGACTGTTAAGAGGTAAGTTATTTCTGTACGTTAATAGTTATTTCTATAGTGGAGGCGGTTGACCGTGGCTAAATCTCATGTTCCAGCGGCGAGAAACGTGCTCGCTATCTTGCGGCTGCTTTCCACTATTGATGTCCCAATCTCTGCCAGTCGCATCCGTTCTGAACTGGACCTTCCCCGCTCGTCCACTTATCACTTGCTTAATGAAATGGTGGAATCCGGATTCGTGGTGCATATTGAGGAAAATCAAACCTACGGACTTGGTCTTGCGGCATATTCCATGGCTTCGGCTTATTCGACCCAGCAGCCCCTCGTGCGCTTGGCGACAAACCAGCTGCGCGACATTGCCACTTTCGTGGCTGGCTCCGGGCACATCGCCCGCATGTCTGGTGCTGAAATTGTCTACCTGCAAGAGGTTCGCGCGCCGGGCGCTGTGTCTCTGGTGACGGATAAGGGGGTTCGATTGCCGGCCTATAAAACTGCTTCCGGAAAGATCATGATGGCTTTTCAGTCGGAGGGTGAAGTGCGTGCTGCATTTTCGGATAAGGGGGCATCTGCCTATTTCGCTCCGTATAAAAAGCAGGTAGGAACCTTGCGTGCGCGCGGTTGGGCGGAGGAGAGGGAAGAGGTATCTAAGGGGCAGGCCACGGTTGCGGTGGCAGTCAAGGACCACCTCGCCCGGCCGTCGGCGGCGTTGGCGGTCACGTTTTCCATCACGGAGGAAAACCGTGCCAAGGAAGCCGTGGTGGTTGACCGGCTGGCGCTCTTGGCAGCAGAACTTTCGCGTCGCATTTATGGCAAGAAGGCGGCGGATTAACGACTGAGCCCTCGCATGGTGAAAATATGATGTAGCATACATCTATCGCGTTGGGTTGTCGCGCGACACATTTTTGATTATTGATCCCTACTCCAAGGAGTTTTTGCCATGCCTAGCGCCTACCCAACCACCGTGACTGTAAATGTCGGCGCACTGAGCATCGAGGATGTCGTTGCCGTTGCCCGCTATGGGGCGAAGGTGGAGATTGCGCCCGAAGCCTTAGAAGAGGTGGCCGCCACCCGCGAGCGCGTAGAAGAACTCGCGCAGGATCCCACCCCGGTCTATGGCATTTCCACTGGCTTTGGTGCGCTCGCTCGCCGCCATATCCCAGAAGAGATGCGTGCACAGCTGCAGCTTTCCCTGGTGCGTTCGCACGCTGCGGGCACTGGCCCAGAGGTAGAAGAAGAAGTTATCCGCGCACTGATGCTGCTGCGCCTGTCCACCTTGTGTACCGGCCGCACCGGCGTGCGCCCCGTGGTGATAGAAACCTATGCCAAGGCACTGAACGCTGGCATCGTTCCGGTGGTGCGCGAGTATGGTTCGCTGGGCTGCTCCGGCGATTTGGCACCGCTTGCTCACTGTGCACTGGCCCTGCTGGGGGAGGGAGAGGTGCGTGTCAATGGTGAGCTTAAGGACGCGGGCGACGCCCTGGCCGCGGCCGGCATCGAGCCGCTGCAGCTGCGCGAGAAGGAAGGCCTAGCGCTTATTAACGGCACCGATGGCATGCTCGGCCAGCTCTGCTTGGCCATTACTGACCTGCGCGCGGCCGCAAAGACCGCCGATATTGCCACCGCCATGTCTGTGGAAGGGATGCTCGGCACCCTCGTGGTCTTTGCCGATGACCTGCAGCAGCTACGCCCGCACCCGGGCCAGGCTGATGCCGCGGCCAATATCCTCCAGGTAGCCGAGGGATCACAGATCTTGGAAGCTGCGCTCGAGGAGTTCAAAAAGAATCAGGTACAAGATGCCTACTCCGTGCGGTGCGCCCCGCAGGTAGCGGGCGGATTCCGCGATACCTTGGCGCATACCACCCAGGTGGCGGAGCGCGAGCTGGCCGCCGCGGTGGATAACCCGGTGGTAACCAAGGATGGTCGCGTGGTCTCCAATGGCAACTTCCACGGCGCGCCAGTTGCCTATGCGCTCGATTTCCTGGCTATTGTCACCGCGGACTTGGCCTCCATTTCCGAGCGCCGCACCGACCGCTTTCTGGACCCGGCGCGCAACCGCGGGCTGAATGCCTTTCTTGCCGACGACCCCGGTGTTGACTCCGGCCACATGATTGCCCAGTACGCTCAGGCCGGCATCGTGAGCGAAATGAAGCGCCTAGCCAACCCATCTTCGGCCGATTCCATTCCTTCTTCGGCCATGCAGGAAGACCATGTGTCTATGGGGTGGTCCGCCGCTCGCAAGCTGCGCAAGGCCGTGGATGGCCTACAGCGCGTGCTCGCTGTAGAGATCCTCACCGCCGCCCGCGCCATCGACATGCGCGAGGGCACCCCGGCCAAGGGAACCGGCGCGGTGATTGAGAAGCTGCGCCAGACTGTGGACGGCCCCGGCGTGGACCGCTACCTGTCCCCGGAAATCGAGGAGACTGTACGCCTAGTCAAGGAAGGCGCTCTTATCGACGCCGTCGAGGACGCTACTGGAAAGCTGCGTGGTTAATATGTCGACCATTTCCTGGCATCCGCAGACCGAACCTAACCCCTTGCCATTTTCGCCCTTTAAGGCGAGCACGGTGCCACGACCTATTGGTTGGCTCTCTAGCGTCGACGGCCAAGGCCGCGAAAATATCGCTCCCTATAGCCAGTGGCAAAACCTCACCTTCGATCCGCCCATGGTGATGTTTTCGGCCAACCAGTACCCGGATGGTCGCCGCAAGGACACGGTCCTCAATGCGGAAGAAACCGGCTGGTTCGTGTGGAATATGGCCACCTATGACCTACGCGAGGAAGTCAATAAATCCGCCCAGGTGCTCGACTATGGCGACAGCGAGTGGGACCGCCTGTCCGTTACCAAGGAATATGCGGACAATTACCGCATTCCCATGGTGAAAGAATCGCCGGTGAAGTTCGAGTGCCAGTACAAGACCACGCTGCGCGTGCCTGGCAATTCCAAGGTGGGCAGCATCGACCTCGTGGTGGCGGATGTCAAGACCATTCACATCGATGAATCCGTCATTGACGAGGACGGCAAACTGGACATCCTCAAAATTAAGCCCATCGCGCGCATGGGCTACTTTGACTACACCGTGGTCACAGAAAAATTCGAGATGCGCGTGCCCGGTTCCGACGAGGCCGCGCGCGCCGGACTAGAGGGCAGCGTGTAGCGCCTGGGCCATTGCCATCTGGCCCGCGTGGGTGGGGTGCATGGGGAAGGAATTGGTCTCCTGGCCTGTGAAATCCACCCACGGTGAGGGGGAGCAGGCGGTGTGGTCTAGGGCGGCGTCGGCAAGCACGTAAGTAGCCCCGTTGCGCTCGGCGGCCTCGCGCACCGCCTGGTTGATGCGCTCGATGGACTCTGCCAACCATTCCCGGTCACTGGCCGGGATTTTTTCTATGTAGGGGCAGGTCTCCCCGTGCTTGATAAGGGGGAGGTAGCCGGTGGCAAGGACCTTCGCATCGGGGGAGCGGTGGTGGATTTCCTCATAGACCTTGTCGAGCCGGCGGGGGAGATCGCGAATTTCCAGGTCTATCTGCGGGCCGGATTCCGCCTGGCAGATATCGTCCGTGGCGCACTGGGTAAGGCGCACGAAGCTGGCGTCATTGCCGCCGATGGACAGGCTCACTAGGTCGGTGTCTTCCTGCAGGGCGTCCACCTGGGCGGGGTGCTCTCCGGCCGAGGAGAGTACGTCGAGGGTGCTAGCGCCCTGGCAGGCAACATTGGTGAGCTTCGCATCCATCTCCTCGGCCGCGAGCTCGGGGTAGGAATCTTGTGCGCGTACGCAGGTATTGGGCGGATCTAGTGGCAGCGTGGTCGATCCCATGGCCGCATAGGAATCTCCCAGCGCTACATAGTGGGGTGGCTGCGGTTCCTCGGCAGGGGTGGAACAAGCGGCGAGGAGGGCCGCGGAAAGGAGGGGGATGAACCGGCGCATGCAGGCCATCGTAGATCATTCCGCGGGTGTCTCATATACGAGACAGTTAGGGCTAATGTGTCATGGTACACAGAGCTGCGTCACAGTACCTTATGACATGTGACGCCGAGCAAGTCCTCGGGGACAGCCCCGGGAAACCGGCCTAGGGGGCTTGGGAGGGCGTCGGAAAAGCACGACGAAAGGAAGCCATGTCTCAACCACGCGAAGTACGCGCGCCGCGCGGAACCGAATTGTCCGCCAAGTCTTGGCAGACCGAAGCGCCCTTGCGCATGCTCATGAATAACCTCGACCCCGAGGTTGCCGAGCGCCCCGAGGACCTCGTGGTCTACGGCGGCACCGGCCGTGCAGCGCGCAGCTGGGAAGCTTTTGATGCCATCGTAGAATCCCTCACAGACCTCGAGTCCGATGAGACGCTGCTGGTGCAGTCCGGCAAGCCGGTGGGCATCTGGAAGACCAATGAGTGGGCACCGCGTGTACTTATTGCTAACTCCAACCTCGTGGGAGACTGGGCTAACTGGGAGCACTTCCGCAAGCTCGAGGATGAAGGCCTGATGATGTACGGCCAGATGACGGCCGGCTCGTGGATCTACATCGCCACCCAGGGCATCCTGCAGGGCACCTTCGAGACCTTTGCGGCCGTGGCTAAGAAGCGCTTTGGCGGCAGCCTGGCCGGCACCTTCACCCTGACCGGTGGCTGCGGTGGCATGGGCGGCGCACAGCCGCTGTCTGTCACCCTCAACGGCGGGGCCTGCCTCATCGTGGACGTGGACGAGACCCGGCTGAAGCGCCGCCAGCATAAGCGCTACCTCGATGAGGTGGTCACCGACCTCGATGAGGCCCTCAAGCTGGTCCTCGAGGCAAAGGAAAACAAGAAGCCGCTGTCTGTCGGCCTGGTAGGCAACGCCGCCGAGGTCTTCCCAGAGGTTTTGCGCCGCCAGCGCGCCGGGGAATTTACCGTCGACATCGTCACGGACCAGACCTCTGCACACGACCCGCTGTCCTACCTGCCTTCTGAAATTACCGTGGAGGACTGGCATAACGAGGCCAAGGCCGACCCAACCACCTTTACCAAGAAGGCCCGCGAATCCATGGCCGCTCAGGTCCAGGCCATGGTTGAGTTCCAAGATGAGGGCGCCGAGGTCTTTGACTACGGCAACTCCATCCGCGATGAGGCTCGCAAGGCCGGCTACCAGCGTGCCTTCGAGTTCCCTGGCTTCGTTCCGGCCTATATCCGCCCGCTCTTCTGTGAGGGCCTAGGCCCCTTCCGCTGGGCCGCGCTCTCCGGCGACCCAGAGGACATCAAGGTCACCGACCAGGCGCTCAAGGAGCTCTTCCCAGATAACGAGCACCTGCACAACTGGCTTGACGCTGCCGAGGAGTATGTCGAATTCGAGGGTCTGCCGGCACGCATTTGCTGGCTGGGCTACAACGAGCGCCACAAGGCCGGCCTGCTCTTCAACGACTTGGTGCGCGAGGGCAAGATCAAGGCGCCGATCGTCATCGGCCGCGACCACCTGGATTCTGGCTCCGTGGCATCCCCATACCGCGAAACCGAGGCCATGCTCGATGGCACCGATGCCGTGGCTGACTGGCCGCTGCTCAATGCCATGACTGCCGTATCTTCCGGCGCTACCTGGGTTTCCCTCCACCACGGCGGTGGCGTGGGCATGGGCCGCTCCATCCACGCAGGCCAGGTCACCGTTGCAGACGGCACCGAGCTCGCCGCGGCCAAGTTGCGCGCGGTGCTCACTAATGACCCGGGCATGGGCGTTATCCGCCACGTCGATTCCGGCTACACTCGCGCGAAGGAGGTCGCCGATGAGCGCGGCGTCCGCATTCCAATGGAATTCAAGGCAAGGGACTAGATGAGCACACTTTTTACCGGCATTTCAGAACTCCGTACGGTCAGCGAGCGCGGCACGCTTAACGACGCCGCAATTATCGCCCAATCCGGCACCATCGCCTGGGTCGGCCCAGCCTCCGAGGCGCCGGCGGCCGACGAGAAGGTGGACCTGGGCGGCCGTGCCGTCCTGCCCGGCTGGGTAGATTCGCACACCCACATGGTCTTCGACGGTGACCGCTCCGCCGAATTCGAGGCCCGCATCTCCGGCGGTTCCTATGAAGCAGGCGGCATCGCGGTGACCATGGACGCCACCCGCCAGGCCGGTACCGACCGCCTGGACAAGCTGGTGGCGGATCGCGTGGCCGCCGGCCGCCGCGGTGGCACCACCACCTTCGAGACCAAGACCGGCTACGGCCTTAACACCGAGTCCGAGGTGGAGGCCGCCAAGGTAGCCTCCCGCCACGTCGATGACGTGACCTTCTTAGGTGCGCACCTGGTCCCGCCAGGGGCAGATGCGGAAGACTACCTCGACGAAGTGGTTGGCCCCATGCTCGAAGGCGTTGCCCCCTACGTGCAGTGGATCGACGTCTTCTGTGAGCGCGGTGCTTTCAACGAGGAACAATCCCGGCGCGTGCTGGAGGCCGGCAAGAAGTTGGGCCTTGGCCTGCGCGTGCACGGCAACCAGCTGGGCGAAGGCCCGGGCGTGGCCCTAGCCGTCGAACTGGGCGCGGCCTCGGTAGACCACGTCAATCACTTGAGCGACGAGGATGTCGAGCTGCTGGCTAACTCCGATACCGTGGCCACGATGCTGCCGGCTTGCGACCTATCCACGCGCGAGCCGCTCGCCCCAGGCCGCACGCTTCTCGACGCCGGCGCTACCCTCGCCATTGCCTCCAACCTTAACCCCGGCACGTCCTATACCTCCTCGATGAACTACTGCGTGACCACCGCGGTCCTGCAGCAACACCTCTCCGTCGATGAGGCCATTCACGCCGCCACCACCGGCGGAGCGACTGCCCTGCGCCGCCACAACGTTGGCAATGGCCTCGACCCGCAGGGGCGCCCCGCTAAGGGCACCATTGTGGAGGGCGCCGCAGCGGACCTGCACGTGCTCGACGCCCCCAGCGCCGTGCACTTGGCCTACCGCCCGGGCATGCCGCTGAGCTACCGCACTTTCGTCGCGGGCGCTTAGGATATGGAGTTTGGGGCGGCAATCGCGTAGGGTTGGTGAAGCAATGAGCATTACCGATAACGCCACCGGCGGCGTCAACGAGCCGGAAGATTTTAATAAGTCGGAATCTCAGGACAACTCGCAAGGTGTCACCAAGGACACCAGGGCTGCGAATACTTCTGAGGACACCGGCGCTGAGTCCCAAGATTCAGCCAACGACAATTCCCAGGGGTTCGCGCATCTTGGCCTGCCAGAGAAAATTCTGGAGGCCGTTGCGAAAGTAGGCTTCACCAAGCCGTCCCCCATTCAGGAAGAAACCATCCCGATCTTGATGGAAGGCCGCGACGTAGTCGGCCTCGCCCAGACCGGTACCGGCAAAACCGCAGCCTTCGCGCTGCCGGTTCTGTCGCAGATTGACACCAAGGCCCGCCATCCGCAGGCACTCGTGCTCGCCCCAACCCGCGAGTTGGCCCTGCAGGTGGCGGACTCCTTCCAATCCTTCGCCGAGTCTCTCAAGGGCATCGAGGTGCTGCCTATCTACGGCGGCCAAGCCTATGGCATTCAGCTATCCGGTCTGCGCCGCGGTGCCCAGGTCATCGTGGGTACCCCGGGTCGAGTCATCGACCACCTAGAGAAGGGCTCGCTGGACCTGTCCCAGCTGCAGTTCCTCGTCCTCGATGAGGCCGATGAGATGCTGAACATGGGCTTCCAAGAAGACGTCGAGCGCATCTTGGAGGACACCCCGGACCGCAAGCAGGTGGCGCTTTTCTCGGCCACCATGCCGAACGCTATCCGGCGCCTCTCTAAGCAGTACCTCGATAACCCCGCCGAGGTCACGGTGAAGTCCGAGCGCCGCACCAATGACAACATCACGCAGCGCTTCCTCCTCATTCCGCACCGCGCAAAGATGGATGCCTTCACCCGCATCCTTGAGGTCATCAATTACGACGCCATTATCGTCTTCTGCCGCACCAAGCACGAGACCGAAGAGGTAGCCCAGACACTGCGTGACCGCGGTTTCAGCGCCGCCGCCATCAACGGCGATATTGCGCAGGCGCAGCGTGAGCGCACCGTCGATCAGCTCAAGGATGGCCGCCTAGACATCCTCGTGGCTACCGACGTCGCCGCCCGTGGCCTCGACGTCGAGCGCATCACGCACGTGGTCAACTTCGATATCCCGAACGATACCGAGTCCTACGTGCACCGCATCGGCCGCACCGGCCGCGCGGGCCGCTCCGGCGAAGCCATCCTGTTCGTCACCCCGCGCGAGCGTCGCATGCTGCGCTCCATCGAGCGCGTGACCAACGCTCGTCTGGAAGAGATGGACCTGCCGTCCGTCGATGAAGTCAATGAAAAGCGCAAGGAAAAGTTCGCGCAGTCCATTACCAACTCCATGGACAATAAGCAGGCGGACTTCTTCCGCACCCTGGTGCGCAAGTATTCCGAGGACAATAACGCGGCTATGGACGACATCGCTGCGGCCCTTGCCGTCATGCTGCAGGACGGCAAGAACTTCCTAATGGAAGACAAGCCGCTTCCCAAGCCGAAGCGCGACCGCGACCGCCGCGACGATCGCAAGCGCGATTTCAAGGGCGGCGGCAACGGCCGTGGTCCTAAGCGGCCGGACGGAGACTTTGAGACGTACCGACTGGACGTGGGCAAGCGGCAAAATGTGCGCCCAGGAGCCATCGTGGGTGCTATTGCCAACGAGGGTGGCCTGTCTGCCAAGGACTTCGGCCGTATCACCATCGCGGTGGGCCATACCCTGGTTGACCTGCCAAAGAACCTTGACCCGGCAGTACTGGACCGACTGAAGGATACCCGCATTTCCGGCCAGCTGATCAAGATTCAAAAGGACACCGGCCGCCCGCCACGCCGTGATCACGGCGGCGGACGCAAGCGCGGTGGACGTTGGCGCGACTAGCATTTTCGACTCAATGGGCCTCTTCGGAGGCCCATTTTTCTCGCCCTTTGACCTGCGGTTTTACTATAAACGGGGGTAGGGTGTCGGAGGGGTTTTGTATACTGAAAGCGCAAACATGTTCTAGAGAAACTTCTGCGGGGAAAGTCCATGAATGCGCCTTACTTTGCCAATACCAATCCAGCAAATTCCACCTCACAAGCAGCTACAGACATCCGCAAATCCGAATACCTCCTATGGAAGCGCCTGCATCCAGACCCGGATGATGATATCGAAATAATTAGCCAATCACTGTCGGATCTCACCGGAACGCGGCAGTCCCGAATTAGAAATATTATTTTCGCCTTTGAGCGATTACAGGAGCTGCCGCGCCTTAAAGCCCGGCAGGAAGAGCTTTACCACTTAGATTTAGACCGGTTAATTACTATTGACCAGACGCTGTCCAAGTTGGGCGAGATTGGCACCGAACAATGCCTGCTTATCGACGCCGAATTAACCACCTACCTCACCCCCAAACGCCCCAACCAAAAATTACCGTCCCATCGCAACCTGCGGCGAAAGCTGCGGGAGCTCATTGTCCGCCTTGATCCGACCATCGCCGCACGCGACCCGCGGCGCAAAGAGACTTATCACCTCGAGCCCACGGGCGGGGAGTGGGCCGCAGTTTGTCTCGATGTCGGCTTAGAAACTGCCGAGATCATTGATCGAAATATTCGCGGTGTGGCCGCGGAGAAGGACATTCCTTTGGCGCAAGCGGCGATCGAGTTGCTTACTGGCGCGGCTGAGGCCAAGGCAAAAGTGGTGCTTAATATGTACCGCTGCGACCTGCCGGATGCTCCTGCTTTCGTCCAAAACCTGGGTTGGGTTTCGCCGGAGGTTGCGGATGACATGCAGTCGCGCGCCACGACCGTGCGCGACATGGATGCAGCAGCGGAGGATGAAAGCGGAAACTACGTCACACCGCCGCATATCCGCGCCTTTGTGGAAGGGCTCGATGGAACCTGCCGGTGGCCTGGATGCACGCGGCCGGCGATGGCTTCCCAGATGGACCATCGACACGATTTTGCCGAAGGGGGTCCTACCTCTGCAGCAAATTTGACCTGCCTTTGTCAACACCACCACAACATAAAGACCGATGGACGGGCCTTCTATATTAAGGACCCGATTAGCGGGGACGTCGTCTGGCTCTTTGAGGATTCCACTTGGGTCTATGACGAGGCTAGCGGTCCTCTTGCGCCGAAGAACCGGCGGTGGGCACAGACGGTGGCGCAGGCGACGCGGCGGCATCGAGAAAATGCGCACGAAGATGCACAAAAGTTGAAGGAGGAGCTCAAAAACGAGAAAAGGGACAGTGAAGACACTGTCCCAGAAGAATAAATGGCTTCTTAGAAGGCCACTTAGAAGTTGACGTACATCAGGATAAGGCAGACAATCCACAGCAGGTTGAACACGCCGCCGAATGCGGATAGTGGCTTCTTAGCAGCTGCATAGTCAAAGGTGGAGTTGGATTCTAGGGCCGTCAGGGACTTCTTCTGCTTCGGCAGAATAACGAAGAACAACAGGCACCACGCGATGATGGCCACGAGGATAGCGATGTGGAAATTGACCGCGGACTTGTAGGCGTCGATATCGGAAAGGAATACGCCGAGGCCCAGGATAGGCACGATGGCGGAGATGTAGCCGTAGGTATTGGTGATGTTGTGTAGAACGCGGGCGGAGCCAAGGGCTGCTTGGTCACCTTGTGCTGCCTTCGCCATTTGGGTCTGGTAGGAGGAAGTGGATACACACACCGGGCCAATCAAGAGGATGGCCGCGGCCACGTGGAGGAATACAAGGAAAGAAGTCATTGAAAGAACCCTTCAATCGCGGAAAGTTGCCACGTCAACCCTAATCAATTTCCAGTCAGGAGGGCTAACCGACATTGCCTTTGCATCGCGCGTACATCCTTGGAGGGTAGAGGAAGGGAGTACTTGCGGGCGATGTCGGCGAGGCGGCGCGAGTAGTCGCAACGGTTGGCCGGGGGAAGCCATTCCGCAGGGAGGGAATCTGACTTTTCTTGGTTGAGCTCACGGCTGGTGGCTACGAGGTTGAGCGGATCGTTGCCAAAGCGGACCTTGGTTTCGCGGTCCCACTCGGAAGCACCCATGTCATAGGCCGCGGAGAGGGGAAAAATGTGGTCGATCTCAATAGGGGAGGTAGCAGGAATAGTGGTGCCACTGTAGGGGTCATAGAGAGTTCCGCTACGGGCATGGCAGCCGTGGAGGGGATCGCTGGCCTGGCTTTCTAGAATGATCTCGCGCGTGGTGCAGGCACCGTGGGGCTGCCAAATGCCGAAGTCTTCGCGGTTGTAGCCGGTGGTCTCGGGCCGGGCTGGGAGGGTAGCTACATCAAAACGTGGAAAAGGCCACGCATACCATGCGCCGATAAGGACGGTGACGCATGATAGCGCGGCCAGGTAATAGGACTTCATGTCCTATTGGACTGCGCGGAGTCCGCGTTGGTTCCGACTATTTATCGGTGACCTTCTCTGCTGCTTCCTCGAAGTCGAGGTTGGAGTTATTTTCCACGAGCTTGGCCAGCTTGGTGGACTCTTCAAATTCGGCCACAACCTCTGGCTTAGGCTCCTTGGTGAGCTTGGCGACAATAACTGCCACGATGAGGGCCAGGAAGAAGCCTGGGACGATTTCATAGAGGACGTCGGAAAGCGGAGACATACCCCAGCCAATAGCAACGATGGCACCGGTAAGCATGCCGGCAATGGCACCGGCGGAGTTGAGGCGCTTCCAGTACAGGGAGAGCAAGATGATCGGGCCGAAGGCAGAGCCGAAGCCTGCCCAAGCGAATCCAACCAGACCCAAAATGGAGTCAGATGGGTTGATTGCCAGCAGGGCGGCAATGACCGCGATAGCTACGATGGCGGTGCGGGAGAGGTTGATGAGGACCTGCTCGCCTGGCTTCTTCTTGGCAAAGATGAGGAAGAGGTCCTCGATGAGGGAAGTAGAGACGACGAGCATCTGGGACGACATGGTGGACATAATGGCGGCTAGAACCGCGGTCAGGACGAAGCCTGCGGGCAGTGGGTGCATCATGGCCTGCGCCATATCCAGGAAGATGGTTTCGAAGTTTTCCTGGTCGGTGATGCTGTGGCCGGTCTGGGTGAAGTAAACGGTGCCGGATAGGGCGACGAAGATAGCGCCGATGACGGATAGTCCCATCCAAGTTACGCCGTAGAAGCGGCCTTGGCTGGCGTCGGAAGGCTTACGCAGCGCCATGAAGCGGACCACGATGTGCGGCTGGCCAAAGTAGCCCAGGCCCCAAGCCAGGTTGCCGATGATGACGCCAGCGGAAACGCCCGCGAACATAGAGAAGTAGTTGTCATTTTCCACTACGCCATCGGTGCCATAAGGATTATCTGCGGCAAACGTGAAGATCGAAGACGGATCGCTGAGAGAGACAATGGCCATAATCGGCACGATCATCAGGGCGACGAACATAAGAACGCCCTGGACGACGTCCGTATAAGACACCGCCAAAAAGCCGCCGACGAAGGTGTAGAAGATGGTCACCGCAGCGATGACGAGCATGCCGGTGAGGTAGTCACCACCGAAGGTGGACTCGAAGTAGCGGCCACCGGAAACCATGCCCGAGGAGACGTAGAAGGTAAAGAAGAAGATAATGATGGCTGCGGAGATGATGCGCAGCAGGCGGGACTTATCGTGCAGGCGGTTTTCAAAGAAGGACGGCACGGTGATGGAGTTGGCCGCGATTTCTGAGTAAGAACGCAGGCGCGGTGCGACCCACTTCCAGTTAGCCCAGCAACCGACGAGCAGGCCGATGGCCATCCACAGCTCGGACATACCGGAAAGGAATAGAGCACCGGGCAGGCCCATCAGTAGCCAGCCGGACATATCGGATGCGCCAGCAGAAAGAGCCGCTACGAATGGGTGCAGGCCACGGCCGCCCAAAACATAATCGTCATATTGGTCGGTTTGTTTGTAGCTCCAATAGCCAATGGCTGCCATTGCGAAGAGGTACACGATCATCGCAATGACGTACCAAGTTGAATCTTGCACGTTTTACTCCTTGTAGTGATCTGTAGGACATACCCACGTTAACGAGGTCACAAGGTTAACCCAAGCGAGAATACAGGTGTGGCGCATATCTCCGTATGGATTTTCTATCGTTCAACTGGGAAAAGGGGAGAACATAACGAGCATGTAACAAAATGGGAAGGGCTGCTATGCTGGCGGTTATGGCTTCTTACCTCGTGCATGGACTGTGGCTCCCCGTTACGGGACTTAGTCTATGGATTGAACAGGTAGAAGGGCACAAGATTGTCATGCCCAACGCCGTTCCTGAAGGCACCTTCCCGCCGGCGGTGGAGTCCATCTTGGCGAAGAAATCCTTCCGCAACCGAGCACGGGTATCGCTGCGCACGCCCAAGGGTAAGGATGTGTCCTTGATGGTGCCGATGGCAATGTTCGGCCCAGAAGAGGCTGTGGCGGCGCTTGCTCAAATGGAACACCTGAATCACAAGCCGCCCGCCACCATCGCGCCGGATCTCCAATGGCTGATCCATGCTTACAGCGGGCTGTGCAAGTTCGTGCGCGCCGGGCGCGTGACCTTCCGGCTTGCTTACCAAGCCAATGAGTGGTTCCCCATGTGGCAGCTGGCCTCCGGCCTGGGTGAGCGCGGATGGCTTGCGGAGATGATGGCAGCTGCGCCGGGCATCTTGCACGTGAATAACCGGGCGCTGTCGGATGACCTGGCCGATGAGCTCACCCACTGGATTGCCTTCCGCGAGCTGCGGCCCGTGGCGGAAGCACCGCGGCCAATGCCATGGCACGAATTCGCCCGCGCGTTGCTCGATACGCGGCCGATCCGGCGTGGACGCGCGCAGCTTTTGCGCGGGCTCAATGAGTGGAAGAATTCCATTTACGAGGTAGAGCTCCAGCTGGTCTACATCGTGGAGGAACCGCTTGACGATGACCCGGATGCAGCCAAGTGGCCGGTGCGCGTGCGGGTACGCTCGGGCACGGATTCACCGCGGCCGGTGTCGGCGCAGAGTTTGGATAGGGCGAGTGTGGAAAAGCTGCGCGAGGCTCACCGCAAAGCCGTGCGCATCGCACCCACGCTGGGGGAGACCGCGCAGCTGCCGCAGCCTGGCGACGGCGACTGGGACGTCTACCTTGAAACCCACCAGCTCACTCATTTTATTACCCACGAGGTGGATAAGCTCAAGGCCAGCGGCGTGACCGTCATGCTGCCCAAGGCGTGGGCGCAGATGGAAACTAAGGCCAAGCTGGAAACCCACGAGGCCCGCGATCCGGCCGAGGCCGCCACGAAGAAGCACATTGGCATGAATAAGCTGGTGGACTATAACTGGCGCATGTCCGTGGGCGATGTGGAGCTGACCGAGGAAGAGATGGAGGACTTGGTCAATTCCAAGTCCGGCCTCATCCAGCTGCGCGGCAAGTGGGTCATGGCCGATAAGCAGGTCGTTTCCCAAGTCTCCGGCTACATGGACGCGCTGCGGGAAAAGTCCATCGCGCGCAAGAAGAAGGAGCTCGAGCAGCTAGCCGCCTCCGCGGAAATGGCCAAGCAGCTCGACCAGCCAGGGTGGGAAGCCCTGATGGCGGACGTGGAGCGCCGCCGCCAAGAATTCAATGAGGGCGGCGAGGAGCACGAACAGGTCACCGTGGCCGAACTGCGCGAGCTGGCGTTGGAGTCCATGACCCAAGAGCCCATCGAGTTCACCGGCAGCACCTGGCACACGGCGCTGCTCGGTGGGGTGGACAAGGTCGCCCCGGAACGCGTGGATATTCCCGCATCCGTACATGCGGAGCTGCGCGAGTACCAGCGCCGCGGCGTCGACTGGCTGTATTGGATGTCGCGCAGTGGCATTGGTGCCGTGCTTGCCGACGACATGGGGCTCGGCAAAACCCTCCAACTACTCTCCCTCCTTGCAGTGGAGAAGGAGCGCGGCGAGCAGACCGGCCCCACGCTCGTGGTGGCACCAACGTCCGTGGTGGGCAACTGGGCGCGCGAGGCTCAACGCTTCGTCCCAGATTTCAAAGTCATGGTGCAGCACGGCTCGAGCCGCCCGCGCGGCGAGGACTTTTTTAAGGAGGCCAGCGAGTGCGACCTCGTTATCACCACCTATGGCACCGTGGGCCGCGACTTTAATGACATGGGCGAGGTGGGCTGGCAGCGCGTTGTCCTTGATGAGGCCCAGGCGATCAAGAACTCCGCTACCCGCTCGTCCAAGGCCGTGCGCTCGCTGCCCTCAGAGCACCGCGTGGCACTGACCGGCACCCCGGTGGAAAACCGACTCTCCGAGATGCGCTCCATCCTGGATTTCTGCAATCCCGGCGTGCTGGGCACCGCCTCGTTCTTCCGCAATCACTTTGCCAAGGCCATCGAGCGCAATAATGACGAGGAAATGTCCGAGCGCCTCCGCCAGCTCACCGCGCCGTTTATCCTCCGCCGCGTCAAGACGGACCCGAATATCATCGATGACCTGCCGGAAAAGTCCGAGCAAATCCTCACCGTATCCATGACCACCGAGCAGGCCGCCCTGTATAAGGCATTGGTCAACCAGGTAAAGAAGGACCTGCAGGAGGCTACGGGCATCAATAAGCGCGGTTTGGTGTTGGCCTCGCTAACCCGTATTAAGCAGATTTGTAATCACCCCGCGCACTACTTGGGCGATAACTCGCCGGTGACGCTGAAGGGCAAGCATCGCTCCGGCAAGGTCAAAGAGCTCATGCGCATCGTGGACGAGGCCACCGAATCCGGCGAGCGACTCCTCGTCTTTACCCAGTACAAGGCCTTTGGAGATATCCTGCAGCCCTATCTGAGTGACCAGCTGGGCCGCGATATCCCCTTCCTCCACGGCGGCGTAACCAAGAATAAGCGCGACCAGATGGTGGAAGATTTCCAGTCCGAAGACGGCCCGCCGGCGATGATCCTTTCGCTCAAAGCCGGCGGCACCGGTCTGAACCTGACGGCCGCATCTATCGTCGTGCACATGGACCGCTGGTGGAATCCGGCGGTGGAAAACCAGGCGACGGACCGTGCCTTCCGTATTGGCCAGCGCCGCAATGTGCAGGTATATAAGATGATCACCGCGGGTACGCTGGAGGAATCCATCCAGGATATCTTGGACGGTAAGACGCAGCTGGCCGGCGCCGTGGTGGGCGAAGGCGAGGGCTGGCTCACCGAGCTGGACCCAGATCAGCTGGCCGCACTCATGAGCTACCGGGGGAGGGAGTAATCCATGGCCGTCAAAGGCGACGACAACGTCATCTATGCCAATTTTGGCACTCGAAAGCGGGTAAGTACCCCAGACGAAGTCAATCACGTCGACCGCAGCGGGCGCATCCTGTCCACTACGGCTTCGCGGATCGCAGCCTTTACCTCACACGGTGCGGACCGCGGCCGGATTACCCGCGGCCGTCAGTATGCCGAGGGCGGACACGTCGTAGGCCTCGAGGTGCGCAACGGTGCGATTCACGGGCGCGTGGCTGGCTCCCAGAATGAGCCCTTTGCGGTGCTCATCCAGCTGCCGTACCGCAATAACGATGATATTGCCCAGCTGGCCACCGAGTTCGCCCGGACCCCCAATTCCGTGGCCAATGCGCGCAAAGGCCTGCTTTCCGACGCCGCCTTGGACACCCTCTTTGCCCCCGAGGCCGAAGACCTGCGTCTGACCTGCGACTGCCCAGATGGCGAGTACGTGTGCAAACACATCGTGGCGGTGGGCGATAAGCTCGCCACCCGTGCTGATGCGGACCCAGCCGTCATTTTTAATATGCGTGGTCTGGATTTTGTCCGTCTCGAGCGCATGGTCTTAGAGCAGGCCAAGACGGTCAGCCGCGAAAGCTTTACCCCGAGCGACCTGTCCGAGGAAGAAAAGAATGACATCTTCTGGAACGGCCGTGAGTTGCCGAAGCTGCCGCAGCCCAAGGTAGCCCCAGCTATCGATGACTCCGATCCGGACCTGTTGCGCAAGGCCATGCGCTCGGTTTCACACACCAATCTGGATCTCCTGCGCGCGGTATCCGATATTGAAGACCTCTACTATCACCTCTCGCACTAATGACTGCTACCACGTTTATCCACACCTCCGATTTTCAGCTGGGCATGACCCGGTGGTTTTTGAAGGGCGAGGCCCAGGGCCGCTTTAATGATGACCGCGAGGCCGCCATCGTCCGGCTGGGAGAGCTGGCTCAGGACACCGGCGCGGAGTTCATCGTCGTGGCTGGTGACGTCTTCGAGCATAATGCCCTCTCGCGCGAAATCCTCGCCCGCGCCACGGAGATGTTCAAGCGCCTACCGGTGCCGGTCTATGTCCTGCCCGGCAACCACGACCCGCTGGTGGCGGATTCGGTCTTTTATAAGGCCAGCGCGGACAATGTCCACGTCATAGCAGACTCGGAGCCTATCGAGGTCGCACCCGGCGTGGAACTGGTTGGCGCGCCGTACCTTTCCAAGCGCGCGAACCACGACTTGGTCCGCCAAGCGCTCGAACCATTGGAGCCGGCTGCGAGCATCCGCATCGCCGTCGGCCACGGCCAGGTGGATTCCCGCTCCGGCGAGGATGACGCCGATACCATCGACCTTGCCTTCGTCGAGGATTGCCTGGACCGCGGGGTCATCGACTACCTCGCGCTCGGTGATACCCATTCCACTGCGAGCCTCGGCACCACCGGCCGGGTGTGGTTTTCCGGTAGCCCGGAGACCACGGACTATAAGGAAACGAGTACTGGCGGCGGCGAATCTGATTCCGGCAATGCGTTGGTGGTGCGCGTGGGGGATGAGGTGGACGTCGACAAGCGCCGCATCGGCCGCTGGACCTTTGAAGCCCTCGACGCTGCCGTGGATTCCGCCGAGGATGTGGACCGCTTCCTCGCGCGCTTGGGCGAGTACCCGGATAAGGTGCGCACGGCCGTGAAATATAGTCTGCGCGGCACGCTCGGCGTCGCGGCCCATGCCCGCCTGCAGCGCGGACTGGACGAGTACGAGGCCGTATTTGCATCCCTGCGCCCCCGCGAGCGCACCATGGAGCTCTACTTGGAGCCCAGCGAGGAAGAATTGGCCAGCCTCGATATCTCCGGCTACGCGGCCGAGGCGCTGCATGAACTATTGGAGAACCGCGAGGATCCCGTCGCCCGCGACGCCGCCAACCTGCTATTCCGCCTGGAGGGACAGTCCTAATGCGTATCCACCGCCTAGAACTCATCAATGTCCGCGGCATTGAGCACTTGGCCCTCGATGAGCTGCCTGAGACCGGCGTCGTGGTCATCCATGGCAAGAACGAGGCAGGCAAGTCCACCATCGTGGAGGCGCTCGACGTGGTGCTCACCGAAAAACATAGCGGCCGCTCCAAGCGCATTCGCGCCTTGCAGCCGGTGGGCAAGGACGTTGCCCCGGAAGTTACGGCCGAGCTGAGCGTAGGGGAGTACCGCTTCCGCATTGCCAAACGTTGGCTATCTAAGAAATCCTGCGAGCTTAATGTCACGGCTCCACGGCCGGCGCAATTTACCGGCAGCCAGGCCGACGATGAGCTGGAGCGCATCCTTTCGGAGCACTTGGATCGCTCGCTTGTCGACGCCCTCTTTATGCGCCAAGACGATACCGGCGAGGCCATCTCTGCCGTCGGCATTCCTAGCCTCACCCGCGCCTTGGAGCGCGAATCCGGCCTAGCCGAAGAAGAAGTCTCCGGCGATGATTCCGCGCTCTTGGCCCGCGTGGACAAGGAATATCAGCGCTACTTCACCGCTGCGAAGGGTAACCCGGCCGGCGAGTACAAAGAATCTGCCGAAGCCCTGTCCCGCGCCGAAGAAGAATACGCAGAGGCTACCCGCGTAATGCGCGAGCTCGACTCCGTGGTCGAGCGCTATGAGCAACTCGAGCGCGACCAAGCCGCCGCCCAATCCGAACTTCCCACTGCGCAGGCCGAGCTCACTGACAAGCAGTCTCGGGCCGAGGAAGCCGCGACCGCGCAGGCCAAGCTGGACTCCCATAAAGCCACGCTTGAGCGTGCCACGGACGATCTCGCTCGTGCACAATCCGCAGTCACCGAGCGCGCCGAGCTCGTCACCGCCGCCGAGGAATCTGCCAGGGCCACCGAGGCTGCCCAGTACAGGCTCACCGCCGCGCAGGACAAGGCTAAAGAGGAGGCCGAGGAGAAGGAAAGATTAGAAAAGCGCCTGGCGGAGGCCAAAGAGGACTATGCTGCGGCTCGTAGCACGCTTAAGCAAGCGCGCCGCCAGCAAGATAAGCAGAAGTTTGAGCAGCTCAGTGCCCGGCTAGAATCGCTTGACGCCCTTGCCGCCGAGGCGGATCAAGCCCGCGCCGTCGTTGCGCAGCGCGGCCGTGAGGTGACCGCTGCCGATATCACCGGTCTGCATAAGGCGGACTCGGCCCTTTCGGTAGCAGAGCGCCTGCACGAAGCCGCGGCCGCCAAGGTGCATTTTTCTGGACCGGCGGGTTCTACCATTCGCGTCGATGGCGAGGATATCGAGGTGGGGGAGGGTGCCGCCATCGAGCTTGTTGATTCCCGCGTAATCACCATCGGCGATATCACCGCCCGCTTTTCCGCTGGGTCCTACTCGGCCGAGGACACCCAGCGCGATGTGGAACAGGCGCGCATGCGGCTGCAAGAACTGCTCGATACCCTGGGCGTAGGTTCAGTAGCTGCGGCCGAAGAAGCCCATGAGACGCACCGTGCGCAGAACGATGCCCTCGATGCCGCTACCCGTGCGCTTAGTGCCGAGCTGGGTCCAGATGACTTGGCCGGCTTGCGCTCCCAGCATTCCGCGCTGGCTGAAAAGGTCGCGGACCTTGAAGATACCGCCGAGGTAGACCTTACTGGCGCCGAAGCCGCAGAGGAAGCCGCGAGCGAAAAGGTCGATGCGCTCGACCGCGAGCTTGTGCCGTATCGCGAAAGCCGCCTTGCTCACGAGGTGGTGCGCCTAGATGCCGAGCTGGACGCCGCCCGCGAAAACGCGCAGCGCGTGACTCGAGACCTTTCCTCCGCGCGTGAACGCGCCGCCGACGAGGCCCTGCGTGCCGAGGTCATCCGCCTGGAATCCGTAGTGGCGGACCTGCGTGGGCAACTGGATCAGATGGAAGCTGTGGACCTTAAGATCGCCAACTCCTTGGTGGAAGGCGCGCAATCCCACCTAGATTACCTCACCGAACGCATCCAACGCTGCGAGGTGGACCTCGGCCGGCTTTCTAGCGAGGTGAACTTCCACTCCGGTGCCGCCGAGCGCGCACAGCAGGCCACCGCGGCGGTAGAGATGGCTCGGGCGGTGTACGAGAGCGTCGACAAGCGCGCCCAAGCAGCCCGTTACCTGCGCGACATATTGCTCAAGCACCGCGATGCCGCCCGCCAGCGCTACGCCGCGCCCTTCGTGGCTGCGCTCTCACAGTTGGCGCGCACCGTTTATGGTGGCGAAATCACCTTTGAACTGGATGAAGATCTACGTGTCATCGCTCGCACTCAGGACAATGAGACGGTAAGTCTGGCTAGCCTTTCTGGTGGTGCCCGCGAGCAATTGGCCATCCTCACCCGCTTTGCCATTGCGCAATTAGTGGGGGCGGAGTCGGTACCGGTCATCGTCGACGATGCGCTGGGTTCTACTGACGCGCACCGTCTGCAACTTATGGCCACGCTCTTTTCCCATGTCGGCCGGGATAATCAGGTATTGGTCTTTACCTGCATGCCAGAGCGCTACTCCCGGGTGCCGGGACGCGACGAGCGCGACATAGCTTCCCTCAAAGGGGTAATCTAGGTCCCATGCCTTATCAAACTCGCTGGTTAGACGACGAAGAACAGGAGCTATGGCGCCTGTTGCTTGCCGCTATGCGCAAAATAGATAGGGGAATGGATGAAACGCTGAAAGCCGGTGGGGAAGTCTCTGCCTCCGAGTTTGCCGTCTTAGTCGCTCTTTCAGAGGCACCCGAACAGCGCCTGCGCCTGCGCGAGTTGTGCACACAGCTGGAGTGGGACCGCTCTAGGGCCTCGCACCAGGTAACCCGAATGGAAAAGCGCGGCCTATTGTTTAAGGAACCGGACGAGGACGATGCCCGCGGTATCAATGTGTGCGTAACGCACGCCGGTTTAGAACACCTACGCCGCGCCGCTCCCGAACACGTGGAATCGGTGCGGCGCATGGTCTTTGATCACTTGCAGCCCGAGGATATCCCGGCGCTTAAGCGCTTTTTCACCGGAGTTGTGCAGGTGACTAACCTGCCAGGCTACGAGGGGTATGTGCCGGATTCACTACTACACGGAAAGGATTAAGCTTCATGATGGGCCAAGAGCTCTTTGAGCACCCAAAAAAGCAATATAAAACCTACGGCATCACCGCGCTGGAGGAGCTTAGCCCGCGAATCGGCGACCCCGAGGCACACTTGGAGGATACGGCTAGCGCAGAACAAGTCGCCGCAATGGAAGAGGCGCTAGAGGCGTACCCAGACTCCGCGCTGACCTACGACCAAGACACCGAGCTGTGGATCGTAGGCGCGGAGGAAGACATCGAGCGCATGCTCGCGGATCGCGAGTCTTTCGTAGAAGCGCTGCTTAATAACGAGGACCCGGGGATCTAGAGTTCGGACTTCGGCGTCAATCAAAAGTGCGAGGAATGCGGCCTTGTAAGCACTTAACTGTTAAGATATCCGTAGTTAATCCTCGGTGGATCGAAAGGTTTTATCATTATGAACGAGCGTGAGGCTCAGGAACAGCGCGAAGCAGCAGCTCGCGATAAGGGCAATGGCTGGGTTCCAGTATTCCTTCAGTGGATTCCTTCCATGCTGCTATCCGTAGTGATGCTGGCAGCCATGTTCCTCGGCATGTACTACATCGAGCACGGCACCTTAGACATCACCCAGCCGATTACCAATGAGTTCATTACTCAGTAGCTTCGGCACATAGAAGAATCCGGCTCCCCCCTGCACAGGGCGGGGAGCCGGATTATTTTTATTTGCCCAAGGCTTGGCGCCAAGTCATTTTGCGTCCATTATTCAAAATGGCGCGGCGGTAGATGCGACCGACTAGCACGATAATCAGTGCGGTCACCACAGCCATGAGCACATAGCTAGCTAGCAAGCCCAACCAGCTGAGGTTGCCCCCGGCCACCTGCAGCGGAGCGACCAGCATGGACACCGGCGGCAACCAGGTCATGACTTGCATCCACGTGGCATCCAGGTGCATCCAGCCGAACATCGGTACATACATGGTGGCAAAGACAAGGAACAGAATCGGTGTCTGCGTGGACTGGAGATCCTCGGTGCGCTGCACCATCGAGCCAGCTGCAGCGTAGAGGCTGCCAAAGAAAAGCAGACCTAGAATCTCGCCAACAAGGAGGATCGCTACCAAGCCATAGTCCAGCTCGATGTCATTAGCCAGTCCAGTCGCAGCAAGCGAGATTGCACCGCCGCCCAAGATGAGGAGGGTGGCCAAGAAACCGATGATGGTATTGCCCAAAATCTTGCCGGCCAGGAAGTCCGCTGGGCGCACGGAAGATAGGATAATTTCCACCACGCGGGAGGACTTTTCCTCGGTGACGCGGCCGCCAATCAGACCAGCGAAAGTCATGACGGAAAAGACTACGACCATGGCTCCGATCATGACGGTGGCAACGCCGGCCAACTTTTGTTCAGTGCCGTCCTCTTCTTCCAGGTTCACCTGATTGACCGTGGTGGACGGGGTAGCCTTTTCTAACTCTTGCGGGTCAATATTGAGCTTATCCAGCGCCGTTGCTTGTGCTTGAGAAGCAACGATTTGGTTGACCGTGGTAGTTACCGCGGCAGGCGTATCGCCCTTGCTTAGGAGATCCCAACCGTCGTTCTCTGCCGGTACTAGGGCGGCATCGGCCTCGTCATTTTCCACCAATTGCTGGGCTTCCGCGCGGTCTTTTGCCTCTGTGGCATCGATACCGGAATCATCAAAGGCAGACGCTTCCATCCCCACGATGGCTACGGAATCCGGTTCGTCATCGCCGCTGAAGAAATTGATAGCAATGGGTGCGATAATGGCGCCGAGGATGAGTAGCAGCATAGTGCCCACTACCATCTTTGACTTCAGTGCGACTGCCATCTCACGCTTGGCTACAACCCCGATGGTCTTCATTGCGGAATACTGCATGGCTTAGGCCTCCTCATTCTGGTTGCTGGTGACGACGTCCTGGAAAAGCTCGGTCAGGTCTGGGATCTTGCGGCCGAAGGAATGCACTGGGCCTGCAGCTAGGGCTGCCTGCAGGATTGCCTGATCATCTACGGCGGGATCGGCTTGGAGCACTACGGCATCGGCATTTTCTTCCACCAGCTCCGTGCCTTCCGGATACCAGCCGCGCGCTGGGGTAACGACCTCAAAGCGGGGAGGGCCTTGGCTGCGCAGCTTATCGACGCCCCCTTCAGCCACCATCTGCCCCTTCGTCACAATGCCCACGCGGTCACACAAGCGCTGCACTAGGTCCAACTGGTGCGAGGAGAAAATGACGGGCACCCCGCGGTTGGCGCGCTCGCGCAGCATGTCTGACATGACGTTGACCGCAACCGGGTCTAGGCCGGAGAAGGGCTCGTCCAGAATCAGCATGTCAGGATCATGGATGAGGGAGGCTGCCAGCTGCACCCTCTGCTGGTTGCCCAAAGACAGGTCATCGAGCTTATCGTCCATCCGCTCGCCTAGACCTAACTGTTCTAGGAGCTCAGTGCCGGCGCGCTTGGCGGCGGGTTTATCCATTCCGTGCAGGGTGCCGAGGAAGACCAGCTGGCTAAGCAGCGGTTCCTTTCCGTAGAGGCCGCGCTCTTCCGGCATATAGCCAATGCGGCGGCGATTATCGTCATTAATTGGGGCGTTATCGAAATAGACTTCGCCGGAGTCTTTCGCCAGCACACCAAGCGCAATGCGCATGGTGGTGGACTTTCCAGCGCCGTTGGAGCCGACGAAGCCGAAGATTTCGCCTTCGCCAACGCTAAAGGTCATATCCCGCAGGGCTTGAGTCTCCCCGAAGGACTTATTGAGGTGGTCGATGGTCAAGGTGGGCATGTTTAGTCCTCCGAGTTCTGGTTGAAGGTCAGTGCGTAGCCGACAGCGGGCAAGGTGCCAGAGATGAAGTAGCTAAAAAGCAGGTAGTAGCCGACTCCTAACAGAAATTTGGTGCTATTTATTTCGAAGGTATCTCCGTTCAAAAACCGAAAATTAGATGCGAAAGCAGCCAATCCTCCGAAGAATAGCAATGTCGTTGACAGCTTGAACGCCTTTTGCCGCCAGTGGTCCAGCACTTGGGCCTCGTATTCATCGAGGGCGGCCAGAGGTTTTGTGTCCTTGGTGTCGATGGAAATTCGCAGAATGGTCCACGGGATGCACGACAGTGCGATTGTTATCGACGTAGCAAAGAGGGCCCAATAGGCGGAAAATGCTAGGGCAATGATGAGGAAAATCGCGGATATGACTACGCAGCCATACATTGACGCGATTAATCCACGGGTGGGGCCGGGACGGCGGAACCGTTTGGCGCGGATCGTTGTTGAAACTGGGGGCGTCGTTTGCTGTCATGCACCCAAGTGTTGCATAAACCCAACACTCTGGCAAGAGATTCTGCAACTTTTTTCTGGCCTTGACCCTGACGCAGCGTGAGGCGCGACAATGAAATCATGGACGACATCGATGAAGTTCTTTATACCGTTGGCGAGGTAGCAGCGCTTTTTCGCATTACGGTGCGCACCTTGCATCACTGGGAGGCACAAGGCTTGCTATCTCCCACGTGGCGCAGCTGGTCCAACTACCGGCTGTACACCGAAGAAGACTGCGCCCGTGTGCAGAAGATTCTGATCTACCGCGCTACTGGTATGAAATTGACTGATATTAGGCAGCTGCTAGATGGAGGTGCCTCCGACTTAGAACATTTGCGGAGGCAAAAGGAGAGCCTGCTCGCGCAGCGCGACAGCCTTACTGACATGCTGGCAGCAATTGACACCCTGATGGAGGATGCAATGAATAACCGAAAGCTCACTGTGGAAGAAATCGGACAGATTGTCGGCGATGCCAACTTCGCCGCGCATCAACAAGAAGCCGAGGAGGCCTATGGATCGAGTGAGGATTGGGCTGTGTATCAGCAGCGCACTGCCGGCTGGTCGAAGGAAAACTGGAGCGATGCGCAAGCCGGAGTCGCTGAGGTCGAAAAAGAGCTGGCCCAGGCCGTAGCGAGCGGTGTGGCTGCGGGGTCGGAGGAGGCCCAGGGGATCGTCGAAAAGCACCGCGAAGCATTAAGCGCCTTCTTTCCCGTCACGCCAGCGAAGCACTTCCTAATCTCGCGCGGCTACGTAGCTGACGAACGCTTCCGTGCCCACTATGAAACTCAGCAGGAGGGGTTGGCGCAGTGGCTGGCAGACGCGATTGAGCATGCAGCTAAGGCACAGGGGGTGGATACCGACAACCCGGAGTGGGCATAGCTAGCGGGCCGGAAGATAGATAAACCGCTGACCACCAGACAGTCCTGGTGGTCAGCGGTGAATGTGTCCCCGACAGGGATCGAACCTGCGACCTTCGGTACCGGAAACCGATGCTCTAATCCGCTGAGCTACGGAGACATCGCTGGGAAAATTCCCAACGATGTGATTTTAGCGCATGTGCCAGTGGGAGACTAAATCAACCCGGGGGCGTCGGCAGTAGTGACTTCGCCGGTGCGCAGGTAATGCACGCCGATGTCATCTACCACCTTATTCCCAGAGGCAAAGTGCGCATGGCCGGGGCCATGGACGGTGACCACGCGCGACTGCATCGGCTGGGAAAGGCTCGTGTGATACTGGTACGGCGTTTGCGGGTCGCCCGTAGCCTGAATCTGGAGGGGCTTAGTGGCCAGCTTAGAGCCGTCGAGAGGCGCCTGGCCCGTGACCGGCGCGCGGCCACCGCAGCCCGCGCCGGAGCCGTAAAGGGAGTTGATGAGGGTGAAGGGATCAACGCTGACGAAGTTGGTCCACAGGTAGCTCGGGTATAGCAGCGGATTGCCGGGCACGGTGTTTTCATTGCAGACGATGAGGTTTTGCATATTCATCGCTTGAGCGACGGACTCTTGATGTTTGCGCAGCGCCTCCGGGTCGGGCTGCCCAGCATCCATGGGCTCGCTGCCGTTTAGGTGCTTGGCAAAGGCATCCCACTGTGCAGGAATCGGGACGAGGTCGCGCGTCATGACCAAAAGCGGGGAGAACACTTGCACGGCGTTGGGGTGCTGAATCTTCTGGGTGAGGAACTCTGCCTGCACACGCAGTGGGCCGGTGGCGGTCATAATGTCCGCACCAGGCTGACCGGCAAACTCGAGGCCTGGAGGCAGGTCACCAATCTTGGCGTTCGGTGGCAAGACCGTGGGGCGAACGCCGGCCTCGCGGGCTACCTTCTGTGACCATTTTTCATAGACCTGCAATGGGGTGGTGCCGAGGTGGTACTTGGCGTCATTTTTAGCAATGAACCCAAAGAGATCGTGCAGTCCCTTTTCATAGCCACGCTGTTGCGAAGCAAAGATGCCATTCCACGCCAGTTTGGGGCTCATACCCGAATCTAGCAAGACCTTGCCGGTGTGCTCTGGATACTTGGTGGCGTAGGCGGAGCCGAGATAGGTGCCATAGGAAGTACCGGCGATGTCTATCTTGTCTTCGCCCAAGGCGCGGCGCACCATTTCCCAATCTTGCAGGGTATTCGCAGTGGTCAGTGAGTTGGTATAGCCCGGAGTGTTCTTTTCACAGGCATCGCGGGTGAGCTTTCCTACTTGGAGGCTGCCTTGGATCGGATCGCTGGTGGCCGTGGCATCACACTTGACCGGGGTAGAGCCGGGCAGGCCACGCGGTTGTACGCCGATGGTGTCCCACTCATCGCGCACGGCCTGCGGCCACGGAACAGCGGTATTTCCAGCCCACATATAGGCATCACCACTTGGGCCACCAGGGTTGGTAAACAACGCGCCACGGCGGGCGCCTGGGTTGGCGGCGGGAACGCGCACGAAGCCGACGCTAATGGTGCCGGCATCAGGGTTGTCGTAGTACGTAGGGACCTCGATGCGGCCGCACTCGGCGCTGTCGATGTCCACCTGCTCTGGGCAGTCTTCCCAGGAAATGGCGGGCTTGGTGTCTTGTGGCGCGGCCGTGGCAATCGGTGCAGTAACACCAATGGCGACCGCAGCAGCACCGAGCGTGGCCGCAAGTTTAGAAGAAAAAGAAAGCATAGGTTAGGTCTCCAGAATAAAAATTATTGGTAGACCTAGCCTATGCTTTCTTGATGCCTTTGGCATCATATTCACAGTAGGTGGGTGCCCTCACCGGCCGGGGGAGGGCTATGCAACCTACTTGACGATGAGGACGATGAGATCACGCGGACCGTGTACGCCCTCGACGCGAGCGAGCTCGATATCAGAGGTAGCGGACGGGCCAGAGATCCACGTTGCCGGCTTCTCCGGGTTCATACGGGAGATGACCTCGGGGATGCCGTAGACGATCTCATCCTGGTAGACGATGCACAGGTGGCGATCCGGAACCAGGGTGAGCGCGCGACGGCCGCAACGCTCATCAGACTGGAGCACGATGGTGCCGGTCTGGGCGGAGGTGACGTGGGAATAAGTGACCACAGCGTCGGTCTCGTTCAGGGTGCGCGGATCGACGGACCTATCGTCCGGCTTGGCGTCGAAGCCCTCGAAGAGGGTGGCGTCCATGCCTTCGGCGTAACGAATGTCGTTGCACTCGCGGTCCTTGAGGATCGTGGCGATGGCCTGCTTGAGCTCGCCTTCCTCGGTGACGTGCACCTCGGCCTTGTAATCCTCGAGTCGGTCAATGAGCATATCGCGCAGCTCGTCCGCGTTCAGGGTGCCCTCGTGGTGGTAGTCGCGCGGGGCATCAACGTGGTCGGGCAGACCAGCCTGCTTCTGAGCGGAGCGGATGCGGCTTAGGATTTCCTGCTTTGCGTTCACTTTTGGGACTCCTCACGGGCCTCGGCAAGAAGCTCCTTGCCTTCTTCGGACTCGAACCACTGGCGGAAGGACTTCTTTGGCGGAACCGCGGTATCGCGGCCTTCGGACCAACCGGACATAAACAGTGGCAGGGATTCGATGGTCTTGTTGGTGCCACCCAAGATGCGGCCCAAGGCGACCATGTGGGTTGCCTTGTTCCACAGCTTCGGGTTGCTCCACAGCAGCTGAATGGTGTTGAAGAGCTTCGGCTCGATTGGTGGGGTGGCGTGGGTGACCTTCTGGTGGCGGTTTTCCAAAATGACGTCGGAAAGCGGAATCTTCACCGGGCACACCTCGTCGCAGCGGCCGCACAGGGAGCATGCATAAGGCAGGCTGGCGGAAGGATCGTTGTGGTCTTTCATACCGGTCAGCTGCGGCGTCAGGGAAATGCCGATCGGGCCAGGGTAGACGGAGCCGTAGGCGTGGCCGCCGGCGCGCTCGTAGACCGGGCAAACATTCAGGCAAGCCGAGCAACGGATGCACTTGAGAGCCTGATGGCCAATCGGGGAGGACAGGGCCGCGGTACGGCCGTTATCCAGCAGGACCAAGTGGAAGTTCTGCGGGCCATCGCCCTCAGTAACACCGGACCACATGGAGGTGTACGGGTTCATACGCTCTGCGGTGGAAGAACGTGGCAGCAGCTGGAGAAAGACCTCCAAGTCCTGGAAGGTTGGCACTAGCTTCTCAATGCCCATGACGGTAATGAGGGTCTCTGGCAGGGTCAGGCACATGCGGCCATTGCCCTCGGACTCCACGATGTTGATGGTGCCGGTTTCTGCCACGCCGAAGTTGGCGCCGGAAATGGCAACCTTGGCCTTCATGAACTGCTCGCGCAGGAACTGGCGGGAAGCCTCAGCCAACTCTGCCGGCTCTGCCTGCAGGGAGTCATCGGTATTTGGCATCTTGTTGACGAAGATATCGCGAATCTCCGCGCGGTTGCGGTGGATAGCCGGAACCAGAATGTGGGACGGCTTATCTTCGCCCAACTGCACGATGAGCTCTGCGAGGTCGGTCTCGCGAGCGTTGATGCCCGCTGCCTCCAGGTGCTCGTTCATGCCGATTTCCTGGGTGGCCATGGACTTAACCTTGACCACATCGGTCTCGCCGGTGGCGCGAATGAGACCTTCGATGATCTGGTTGGCTTCCTTGGCATCGCGTGCCCAGTGGACAACGCCGCCGCGAGCCTTGACTGCCTCTTCGAACTGCTCGAGCAGTTCGGGCATGCGAGCGGCAACATCTTCTTTGATGGCGGAACCTGCAGCGCGCAGCTCCTGCCAATCGTCCAGCTCTTCTACAGCGTTGGAGCGCTTTTCACGAATGGTGGTGGTAGCGTGCTGCAGGTTGTGGCGCTGGGTGGCGTTATTAAGGCCAACGTGAGCCAGCGGGACGAAAGCCTTGCTGCCGCGCAAATTGCCGTAGCCTTCCGGCGCGCGCGGTGGAGTGGTATCGAGGAAAGAGGTCATTAGAGCATCGTCTCCTTGGAGTAAGCGGCGGAGGTAGGAGTCCATGGGTGCTCCTTGGTTGAGGCCAAGATCTCAGCCATGTGAACGGCGCGGATACCGGAACGCTGGCGGCTCAGGGCACCACCGATGTTCATCAGGCAGGAGGAGTCACCGCCGGTAACGTATTCAGCCGCGGTTTCCTTAACGTGGCGGGTTTTATCGGTGACCATCGCACGGGATACCTCTGCATTCTTGATGGCGAAGGTACCGCCGAAGCCACAGCATTCTTCCTTATTGGGAAGTGTGACTAGGTCAATTCCTTCTACTTCCTGGAGAAGCTGCAATGGGCGGTCTCCGAGCTTCAAAAAGCGCAGCCCGTGGCAGGAGGGGTGGTACGTTACGCGGTGCGGGAAGAATGCGCCGACGTTGGTCACACCGGCGACATCCACTAGGAATTCTGGGAGATCCAGGGTCTTTTGAGTGGTCTTGCGTGCGCCGTCGACGTCGGCGGAGTTGCCAAATCGGTCAGCGATGCGCTCGTGCTGCTCGCGAACGGCGCCGACACAGGAGCCGGAGGCCGCGACGACATAATCAATGGAGGGATCGGCAAAGGCATCCGCATAGGAGCGGATCATTCCCAGGGTTTCCTTCTGGTAGCCGGTATTGATGTGCATCTGGCCGCAGCAGGTCTGCTCCTCCGGGAAGACCACCTCGTGGCCCAAGCGGGAGAGAACCAATGCCGTTGCCTTTTGTACGTCCGGGAAAAGGGCGTCACCAATGCAAGTGGAAAATAGCGCAATGCGCATACGGTGCTCCTCGTTGATTTTTTACATGGGGGTAGCCACAACCCTACTCCTTTTAAGCAGTACGTGTGTAATACATCCCCCGCTTGACCAGCAATTATTTCGCAATATTAGTGTTGCAGAAAACTGCTATCAACCGTTTGTGCTGCAAAGGCGAACTTTTTGCTATAGCCCTTTTCACACTCGTCTTTTCAGTGAACTAGAATCGTGCGACATGACTCCAGCTGATTTGGCCACACTAATCAAAGAAACCGCCACCAAGGTTATGGCGGACCACGACCTTGATTCCTCCGTTTTGCCTGAAACGGTCACTGTAGAGCGACCTCGTAACCCTGAGCACGGTGACTATGCCACCAACGTGGCGCTGCAGGTAGCTAAGAAGGCCGGTGCTCACCCACGCGAGCTAGGCGGCTGGCTGGCAGCGGCGCTCGCGGATGATGAGGCCATTTCTGAAGCAGATATTGCCGGCCCGGGCTTTATTAATATTCGTCTTGCTGCCGATGCACAGGGAGAGATCGTTGCCCAAATCCTGCGGGCGGGCCAGGATTATGGCTCTAATGACTCCTTTACCGGCAAGAAAGTAAATCTGGAGTTTGTTTCCGCTAATCCGACTGGACCGATTCACCTGGGCGGTACTCGTTGGGCGGCTGTGGGCGATTCTCTCGGCCGCGTATTGGAAGCATCCGGCGCGCAGGTTACCCGCGAGTATTACTTCAACGACCAC
Source organism: Corynebacterium sp. CTNIH16 (assembly GCF_032821655.1). Taxonomy (NCBI): domain Bacteria; kingdom Bacillati; phylum Actinomycetota; class Actinomycetes; order Mycobacteriales; family Corynebacteriaceae; genus Corynebacterium; species Corynebacterium sp. CTNIH16. Next base: position 61,916 of record NZ_JAVBIG010000003.1, read on the forward strand.
GGCGGCCAGATTGATCGTTTTGCCCGATCCTTGGTTGCCGCAGCTAAAGGGGAGCCGACCCCAGAGGACGGCTATGGTGGTGCCTATATTCAAGACATTGCTGCCGCTGTGGTGGAAAAAAATCCTTCCGCGCTCGAAGGCACTGCCGATGAGGTTCAAGAGGCCTTCCGTGCGGATGGCGTGGAGATGATGTTCGCGCAAATCAAGCAATCCCTGCACGAGTTTGGCGTGGATTTCGATGTGTACTTCCACGAGAATTCACTCTTTGAATCGGGTGCCGTTGACACGGCTTTGGATAAACTCAAGGCAGAGGACCATCTGTATGAGGCAGAGAATGCCTGGTGGCTAAAGTCCACCGACTATGGCGACTCCAAGGACCGCGTAGTGGTGAAATCCGATGGCAATGCGGCCTATATTGCCGGCGACATCGCTTATGTGGCCGATAAGTTTGACCGCGGTCATGACTTGAATATCTATATGCTCGGCGCGGACCATCACGGCTACGTTCCGCGGCTGAAGGCTGCGGCAGCAGCGCTGGGCTATGACGCCGATGCGGTGGAGGTACTCATTGGTCAGCTGGTCAACCTGCTGCGCGATGGCCAGCCGGTGCGCATGTCGAAGCGGGCGGGCACAGTCATCACCATGGAAGACCTTGTTTCGGCTATTGGCGTAGATGCCGCGCGTTACTCGCTGGTGCGCTCTTCTGTGGACCAGAGCATCGATATTGATTTGGGTCTGTGGGAATCCCAGTCTTCTGATAATCCGGTGTATTACGTGCAATACGGCCACGCCCGCCTGTGCTCCATCGGCCGCAAGGCAGCCGAGCTGGGCGTCGATTCGGAAAGTGCGGATCTCTCCTTGCTCACCCATGATCGCGAGGGTGACCTCATCCGCACCCTAGGCGAGTTCCCGGCCGTGGTGGAAGAAGCCGCGCAGCTGCGCGAGCCGCACCGCATCGCCCGCTATGCCGAGGACCTCGCTGCGGTCTTCCACCGTTTCTATGATTCCTGCCAGGTCCTGCCCAAGGCGGGCGAGGATGAAGCTCCTATTCACGCCGCCCGCCTCGCGTTGGCGCAAGCCTCCCGCGTGGTCTTGGCCAATGCCTTGACCATGGTGGGCGTAAGCACCCCGGAGAAGATGTAAGTGGCGGACTTCAATGAGCTGCCGGCCCACGTCTGGCCGCGCAATGCAAAGCGCGAGGAAGACGGCGTAGTAACCATTGCTGGTGTTCCGCTGCCGGATTTGGCGGAGGAATTCCAGACCCCACTTTATGTCTTCGATGAAGATGACTTCAGGTCCCGCTGCCAGGACATGGCCCGCGCGTTCGGTGGACCCGAGCATGTGCACTATGCCTCCAAGGCCTTCATCTCAAAGAAGATCGTGAACTGGGTTAATGAGGAAGGCCTGTGCTTGGACGCGGCCTCGCTCAATGAGCTCAAGATTGCCTTGGCCGCAGAGTTTCCAGCCGAGCGCATCACTACGCACGGCAACAATAAGGACGATGAATACCTGCGTTTGTGCGTAGACGCCGGCGTGGGCCACGTGGTCATTGACAACGAGCTCGAGCTGGAAGAACTCAATCGCATTGCAGGCGAGGCCGGCAAGGTCCAGCCGGTGATGATCCGCGTCAAGCCGGGTGTTGATGCGCATACGCACGAATTCATCGCCACGGCGCATGAGGACCAAAAGTTCGGCATTTCGCTCGCCACGGGCGCGGCCTTTGCTGCGGCCAAGCGTTGCTTGGAGGCGGATAACCTGCACCTGAGCGGCCTGCACTGCCACGTGGGATCCCAGGTCTTTAATGCGGAGGGCTTCAAACTTGCTGCGGAGCGCGTCATGGGGCTGTACCGCCAGATTTATACCGAGCTGGGTGTGACGTTGGAAGAGCTCGATCTGGGCGGCGGTTTTGGTATTCCCTACATGCCTTATGAGGAGGCGCTGGATATCGAGCGCGTGGCCGGCGATATGCTCGGCGCGGTCAAGCACACCGCAGAGGAGTTGGGCATTGAGGCGCCCTTCCTCTTGGTTGAGCCCGGTCGCTCCTTGGTTGCCGGCTCGGCGGTGACCGTCTATCGCGTGGGTACCGTCAAGGATGTAGAAACTGGCAAGTCGGATCTGCCGCTGCGTCGCTATATCTCCGTCGATGGTGGAATGTCAGATAATATCCGGCCAGCGCTCTACGGTTCGGCCTATGACGTGCGGGTGGTCAACCGCTTTAGCGATGGGGAAGAGGTGCCCTCCCGCGTGGTGGGCTTCCATTGCGAGTCCGGGGATATTCTCCTTCAGGACGGCGAGCTGCCCAATGATATCCAGCCGGGGGACTTGATCGCCTTTGCGGCGACTGGCGGCTACCAGTACATGATGTCCTCACGCTATAACGGTGCGGTGCGCCCGGCGGTCGTTGCCACGCGCGTAGGCGAGACTAAGCCTATGCTGCGCCGAGAGACCATCGAGGATCTTCTTTCCCTCGAAGTGGACTAGCCTAGGCACTCGGTCCCCGTCATAAGGCCTAATTTAATTCAGGCCCTGTGACGGGGGATTTTCTATGTATAGACCCATTTACGGCGAAAGTAGACAGCTTGTTCTGTATAGTGTTCTGTATCCGCAATTAGCGGGCACAACACCTTTACCCCAACCGCACAATGGAGACGGATTATGGCTGCATCTACTAGCGAGCTTCAGGCACACAAGCATTCCGGCAAGGGCGAGGGCGAGACCGTTGGCATCGCCCTGCTGGGCTTTGGCACCGTGGGTGCTGAGGTCTTCCGTCTGCTGGGAGAAAATGCTGATGCCTTTGCTCATCGCATCGGTGGTCCAGCCGAGATTCGCGGCATAGCCATCCAAAATAAGAATAAGCTGCGCCCAGGCGTGCCCCAGGACCTTTTGACCGATGACGCCAAGGCGCTTGTCGCCCGCGATGATATCGACCTCGTGGTTGAGGTAATTGGCGGTATTGACTTCCCGCGCGAGCTGGTGCTCGCCGCACTTAATTCGGGAAAGTCCGTGGTGACCGCCAACAAGGCCCTAGTGGCCGCGCATGCTGACGAGTTGGCAGAAGCTGCCGACCGCGCCGGCGTAGATCTTTACTTCGAGGCTGCCGTGGCCGCTGCCATCCCAGTGGTAGGCATGTTGCGCCGGTCCTTGGCCGGCGATCAGGTAGAGCGCATCTCCGGCATCGTCAATGGCACCACCAACTTTATCCTGGACGCGATGGAGTCCACGGGCGCTTCCTATGACGAGGCGCTGGCAGAGGCTACCCGCCTAGGCTATGCCGAGGCCGATCCCACCGCGGATGTCGAGGGCCACGACGCCGCTTCTAAGGCTGCCATCATGGCGTCTTTGGGCTTTCACACCCGAGTGAAGTTCGAGGACGTCCACTGCGAGGGCATCACCAAGGTCACCGCCGCGGATATCGCCGCGGCAAATGATGCCGGCTATTCCATCAAGCTACTGGCCATTTGCGAGCGCCTCCAGCGTGAGGACGGCTCCGAGGCCGTCAACGCCCGCGTACACCCCACCTTGGTGCCTAAGGAGCACCCGTTGGCTTCCGTGAGCGAGTCTTATAATGCCATCTTCGTTGAGGCAGAGGCCGCAGGTTCCCTGATGTTCTACGGCAACGGCGCGGGCGGCAATCCTACGGCGTCTGCCGTGCTTGGCGACGTCGTCGGGGCAGCCCGCAATATCGTCCACGGCGGTCGCGCACCGGGCGAGAATACCTATGCCAACCTACCTATCGCAGACTTCGGTGAGGTAGAAACCCGCTACCACATCGATATGGAAGTCCAAGACCGCACCGGTGTGCTGGCCGCCATCTCCGCTGTCTTTGCCGACAATGACGTTTCCCTGCGCACCGTGCGCCAGGAAGACGGCGCGGACACCGCCCGCCTCATCGTGGTCACCCATGCCGCCAAGGAGGCCACCTTGGATACCATTGTGGCTGCTTTGGGCGAGCTCGAAGAGGTCAAGGCTGTTCATTCCGTAATCCGCCTCGGCAGCTAGCCCGGAGCAATAGACTGGACAGCTATGAGTATCGAAGTTGAAGTCGGCACCAAGGCAATTGTGACCGTTCCTGCCTCCACGGCGAACCTTGGCCCAGGATATGACACCTTGGGCATGGCGCTGAGCCTGTATGACACGGTCGAGGTAGAGGTCACCACCTCGGGCCTTGTGGTGGAGATTTTCGGCGAGGGTGCAGAAGATCTGCCGCGCGATGGCTCCCATTTGGTGGTCAAGGCGATTCGCTCCGCGCTTTCGGCAGCCGACGCCACCGTGCCGGGCCTCCGCGTGGTTTCGCATAATACTATCCCGCAGTCGCGCGGCTTGGGCTCTTCCGCTTCCGCCGCAGTGGCAGGCGTGGCCGCCGGCAATGCGCTGGCGGGAAGCCCCCTGACCCAGGAGCAGGTGGTGCAGCTTTCTTCCGCCTTTGAGGGCCATCCCGATAATGCCGCCGCCTCCGTGTTGGGCGACGTCGTGGTGTCGTGGACAAATGTCCCCGTCGACGGCCATTCTTTGCCGGACTACCGCGCCGCGTCCATCAAGGTGCACGAAGATATCCGCGCCACCGCGCTCGTGCCAGATTTCCATGCCTCCACCCAGGCGGTGCGCCGCGTCTTGCCGTCGCACGTGACGCATTCGGATGCGGCGTTCAACGTCTCGCGCACCGCGGTCCAGGTGGCGGCGTTGCAGAACTACCCGGATCTCCTGTGGGAGGGAACCCGCGATCGCCTGCATCAGCCGTACCGCGCGGATGTGCTTCCCGTGACCGCGGAGTGGGTCAACCGCCTGCGCAATCGCGGCTATGCGGCCTACCTATCCGGAGCCGGCCCCACCGTCATGGTGCTGCACACCGACGATATCGATGAGGGCATTCTTGCCGACGCCCGCGAACAGAACCTCCGCGTCATCGATCTCACCGTCGCCGGCCCCGTCAGGGTGGAGCTTACGCAGGCTTAATTTCCAGCCTGCACACGTTGTGAGGCTGGCGTGGCACCAAGTTAATGGTGGTGTCTTCATCGCTGGTTTCTTGCAGGAAGCCAGCGTGTACCGCGCACAGGAACGGCGAAGGCTTAAGCCCCGAAGAGACAAACGGGCAGGCATGGAGCTCGATGTCGGTTGAATCAGGCTTGGTGGCAGGATCAAAGCCCATATCGCGCAGGGTGGCAAAGAGCGTATCGAGCGCACCATTGGAGGCATCCGCGCCCGCAGTGCGCGCCCAGCGTCGCCCCATCTCGAGGGCCTTGGTCGATGCGGCGTCATCAAGCTCTTCCTTATCCGCCAGCATCGTGGTAAGCACTTCCACCAAGGTGATGTATTCCTCTGCCACCGCTTTATTATCCGGTACGCGGGCCCGAAAGATGAGGGAGGGGCGCCCGCGGCCCTTACTCGGCGCGGAGACTACGTTGACGGCCCCAGCGTTGACCAGCTCATCGATGTGTCCGCGGGCGGTGTTGACGTGCATGCCTAGTTCCTCGGCGACGGTGCCGGCCTTGGCGCCTTCGGGGTGGCGCTGCACAGCGGTGAGCACCTCGCGCTGCTTGGGCGAGAGGTTGAGGGCCTCCGGAAAGAGTTCGGTGGTGGGCCGGGGAAGTGAATCAGGCATGGTGGAAATCCGCCTTGGGATCTGCGAAAACAGAAATATTAGTTGGGGTGGATAAAAACGTTTGCTTTAGACACTGTTAAGGATACGATGTTACCCACCTCAACGTCTAAAGCGAACTCGCGGTCTATCGGTACGCACGCCTCTTGGCCGCCCAGATCAACGCGCAGCTGCATCGCCGCGAGGCTGGTGGCCTCGACTGCAAGGACTCGCACCGTCCACTGATTGCACGTTTCCTGCGCGGCGCCAATTGTAGCCGCATGCGGGTCAAAGGTCACCGCCACCTTCTGGCCGGGCGCAAGAGACGCATGCTCCGTGGCCGCCAGAACGGTAATATCGCCGCACGCGACTTCTACCGCGGACGCGCCAATCTCGGTTACGGTTCCCTCGAGGCGGTTAAGACCCGCTAGCGCCGCAACGAATCCTGTCGGCGGTGCCTCAAGCAGACGCGCGGTTGCGCCGTGCGCCCGCACCTGGCCGGATTCCATGACCAGCATGTCCTGCGCTAGGTGCGCAATATCGAGCGCATCATGGGTAACAAGCAGTGTGGTGCGGTCTGCGCAGGCCGCGTGCAAGAAGCGGCGCCATCTCTCGGCCGATTTCACGTCGACTGCGGCCAGGGGCTCGTCCACAATCAACACCGCCGGCCGTGCGGCTAGCGCGCGCACCAGCGCCACGTGGGCGGCTTGGCCGCCGGAGAGGGCGGGAACGGGGACGTCGGCAAGCTCGTGCAATCCCGCTGCCGCCAGGAGCTCCTGCGCACGTACCTTATCGCGGGTGACCATGGCCACCGCCTCCACGGCCGTCGAGCGCGGCGGCAACCCCGGCCGCTGGGTGAGCAAGACGACGTCGGCGCCCTCCGGGGAGATCTCCCCGCCGCTCAGACGCCCGGCAATGCGCCCTATGAGCGTGGTTTTACCGGAGCCGTTTGGGCCCACTATGGCGGTAATAGCGCGTGGGGAAAAGTCCGTGCGCACCCCATCGACCTTCACGGAAACGGCCGGAACCTCAGCGGGTCGGGTGAGCTCGCGCAGCTTGTCGACGTCGAAGGTGTGCAACTTCCGCGCCCGCGGTTGGTAGTGCCTCCGCCGCAGGACAGGCAAGCCTGCCAGTGCCAGGCATAGTAATGCCAGGCTGATGAGCAGCGCCGAAAGTACATAAGCGCCGTCCGCGTCGACCACGCGCTCTAAATAAATGCCCAGCGGCATGGTGCGGGTAACCCCCGGCTGCGAGCCGGCGAAGGTTAGGGTCGTGCCAAATTCGCCTAGGGATCGGGCGAAGGCTAAGCCGGCACCGGTCGCCAAAGCGGGCGCAATAGAAGGCAGGGTGATTTTGCCGAGTATCTCCCACCGCCCCAAGCCCACGCCGCGCGCAGAAGCGAGGATTTCCTGGTCTAGCTGGCGCAGCGCCGAATCGACCGCCACCACCACAAAGGGCAGTGCCACAAAGGTCTGTGCCAAAACGACTCCGGGGAAGGCGAAAGCGAAGTGGATACCTAGGGCGTCGAGAAGTGGGGCCAGATACCCCTTGCGGCCGAAAGCTGCGGTAAGTGCCAAGCCGCCCACCACCGGTGGCATGGCCAGAGGGAGGTAGACCAAGAGGCGTACTACGGCGCTGCCGCGGCCGAGCTGCTGCACCCACAGGGCCAGCCCCAAACCCAGCACGAGCGCAAGGACCATAGATTGGAAGGCGGCTGCCACTGAGATGAGTAGCATGTCTCGGATCTCGTCACGCGCGAGGTAGTCGCCGATGCGATCCCACGGCACGCGCAGCCCGAGGGCCGCCACCGGAACAATGATGGTGGCTACCGCAATGAGGCCAATAAGGCCGATGAGCAGCGGGGACTTTAGGCGGATGGGTTGTGGGGAAGACATAGAGATAGAGACTAGTCTGCCTGCTGGAAGCCGAGCTCGCGCCAGGTGGAATCAAAGTCAGTGGCCAAAAGATCTAGGATTTCTTGCGCCTCCTTGGGGTGTTCGGCTTCGGCCGTGACTGCGCCGACGATCTGGTTGGCGAATTTGTCCGCCCCAGGAATGTCAATTACCTCGACATCATCGCCAGCTGCGGCGGCATCGGTGGAATACACCCATCCGGCATCGGCTTCACCCGCGGAAACTTTTCCTAAAACGTCCGCTACCTGGCGCTCTTGGGAGGAGGGGTGAACGTCGAGGTGCTTGTCATCGATGATCTGAGAGGAGATATCGCCGCACGGTACCTGCGGATCACAGAGCACAAAGTGGCGGGCGCGGGAAAGATCCTGCAGCGAGTGAATAGTGGCCGGATTTCCCTTAGGCACCACCATGACCATGACGTTGGTGGCAAGCACCTTAGGTTTGGTGACGGTGCCGTCTTCGACTGCTTGGTCCATGGTTTTCTTGGACGCCGTTAGGAGAAGATCTGCTGGGGCGCCCTCGCGCAGCTTGCTCACGAGATCGGAGGAGCCGCCATTGTCAAAGCTCAGATTCATTGGCGGCTCGAGCTGGCCTGCGCGCTGAGTGAGTTTCTCATTGATGACGCGGGTGGAGGACGCAGCCAGGACATTAAGCGTAGGAGCATCCGCGTCTTGGGCGGAGGTCGTTGAAGTTGGGGGAGCGCAGGATGTAAGGGCGAATGCGATGGCGGCGAGGAGTGCGGCGGCGCGCTTCTTCATCTGCGGAGGGCTCCTTCTACAGTGGAGAGTGTGACCTATCCAGGATAGCCCTCCGCCCTGCGAGGGTTTAGCGCACGCGGGTGAACTTGATGTGGAAGTCGTTTTCTTCTTCCTTGAGGTAGTCCAGCTCGAAGCTCTCCTCGCGAGCCTCGACCTCCTTGAGCAGTGGAACTGGATTATGCGGGGCGATGAGGATCATGGATTCGCCCACGTTGAGGGTGCCCAGCGCGCCATGGATGGCGCCGTGGCGAACGGCGTGCGGAATTTCGGAGGCGTTCAGGGTCGGGATGGAGTGTGGCTTATTGGCATCGGAAATGGGCAGTTGCATGGTTTGTAGTCCTTTCTTAAGGGGTGCGGTTTTCGCTCTGTTAGCAATATTAGTACGATAAAACCCGTGCAAAATAATAGCGTGGCGCATCGCCTCATCTTCCTCGCCTTCGCTGGCCTATCGCTGCTGGTGGGCCTAGCTGCGGGCGCCACTCTTTTGGGGTTGACCGCCACCCCTGGCGCGTCCTTTGCCGCCGACCACGGACCGCTCATGGTCTTCGGCTTCGTGGGCGGAGCCATCGGACTGGAGCGCACCGTCGCTGTGCGCACCTCGTGGGCATGGGCCGGGCCCGTATGCCACGTCGCCGGCGTACTGGGCATTCTCGCCGGCCTGCCGCGTGCGGTCCCCGCAGTGTGTTTTGCCGCCAGCTTCCTTGTCCTTGGCTTCATTTACGCCACTATCTATCGCCGCCAGGCGAGCCTCGCAATCCTGGTGCAGGCAGCTGGCGTAATCGGGGGAGTAGCAGCCGCTGCACTGTGGGCCATGGGCCCCGGGTTCGCTGCGGCGATGCCGTTGTGTGTCCTCTACGCCGTGGCCACCATCATCGGCGAGCGCATGGAACTAGCGCGCGTCACCATGGCCGGAACCCGCGCCGAAAACCACCTGACCCTCCTAGTTCTGGGGCTGGCGGCGGCCAGCGTCATCTACGTGCTTGCCCCTGCGGCGGGCTATCGCGCCATGGGCATGGTGCTCATCGCCATCGCTGCGGCCACCGCGCGGGTGGACGTGGCCAAGAATCTGGTGCGCTCTCACGGCCTGCCGCGCTACTCGGCGGCGTGCATGTTGGCCGGCTACGGCTGGCTCGCCCTCGGCGGCTACCTCTGGCTGCTGCACGGACAGTCCACCGGCTTTGCCTATGATGCCTCAGTGCACGCCATCTTCTTGGGCTTTGTCATGTCCATGATTTTCGCGCACGCTCCTATCATCTTCACCTCCGTGATTCGCCGCAGATTGCCGTACCACCCGGTGCTCTATGTGCCGGTGGTGCTCTTACATGGCGGCCTCGCGTTGCGCCTCCTTGCCGATTGCGCCGAGCACACCACTGCCCTCCACACCGGCGGGGTAGTTACGATATTCGCAGTGTTAATTTTTCTCGCCTGCGGCATTTCCTTGACTGCGAAGGAGGCGCGACGTGCGCATTCATGACGTATCCCTGGCCGCGCGCGGCCGCTGGCATACCCTGAGCGCCGCCATTATTGGCCTGTGGATCTTTATTGGCCTCGGCGTTCTCATTGCCGCATCCTTGGGTGCACCTGTGGTGTGGTGGGATATCATCCACCCCTTTACCATTGGCGCGCTGACCACGGCGATCATCGTCTTTTCCACCCATTTCACTGAGGCGTTGACCCGGACTGCGGGTGGGGACTATCGGGGCGTCGGCAGTCGCGTGGGCCTAGTGCAGCTCGGGCTAATCCTGCTGCTCATTGATAGGGCGGGGTATGACTGGGGCCCGCTTGCCGACGCCGCCTCTATACTCATCATCGCCGCCCTCACCTGGCATCTGTGGTTCGTCGCGCGGCGCCTACGCGGCTCATTGTCTGGTTCTTTTGCCGTGACCGTGCCTTTTTATATCGCGGCGGCCGTGTTCATGATTGCCTCCGTGGTGCTTGTCATCCTCAGCGGTAATGGGGTAGGCGAGTATTCCCTCCTCGTCGGCGCCCACTCGCACGGCATGATCTGGGGCTTCGCATGGCTTACCGTCATCGGCACGGTGGTCACGTTGCTCCCCACGCTATCGGCCACCGCGATTTCACCCACCGCTCGCGCGCGGTGTACTCGCGCGCTCATCGTGCACTGCGTTGGCTTGTCCTTGGCGATGGCGCTATACGCGGTGGGCCTTAGCCGCGTCGCAGGCGTGGCCCAACTGCTCGTGGTCCTCGCGGCGGTGCTCGTCATTCAGCCGGTGCTTGCCACCGTAATGGGCCGCTCGCCGCGGCTGACCACCGCCACCGTTGCCGTCATCGCCGGACTGCTGTGGATGTTGGCGCTGTGTGCCGGTGACGCCATTTCCGCAGCGGTGGGCGCTTACCCGCGCACCATCACCCTGGTTTTGCTGCCCGCCTTCCTCGGTGCCGGCCTCTTGCAGTTGGTCACCGGAGTCCTTCACCACCTGCTACCCATCCTTACCGGCGCACGCCCTGATACCACTGAGCGCACCGGCTACGCCCGTCTGCTGCTCATCAACGTGGGCGGACTGCTGACATTGCTAGGCGCTACCGTGGCCGGGCTTATCATGATGGGGATAGGCCTTGCCGCCAACGTTATTGCCGTCGGCCGAGCCATCTACCTACAGAAAAGACTGGAGAGTTAAATGCTGAGCGTTTCTTCCTCACAACCTGCGGAAAAACCCGCGCCGAAGGATTCATCGTGGGCCTCGTGGCTGCTCATCGGCATCGCGCTGGCGGCGGTCATCGCGCTCGCGGTGATCAATTCCACCGGCAAGGGCACGGAGTCTGCCGCACCGGTATCCTCTGGCGAAACGCAGACCATTGACGTGGGCGTGGATGGTATGGCCTTTACCCCCTCGTCCATCGACATCGAGCCCGGCACCCACCTGGTGGTCAACTTCACCAACTCCGGCGACCAAGTCCATGACCTTAAGATTGGCGACGCCGAAACCGGCCGCGTTGACCCGGGCGAGACCGTCCAACTCGACGCCGGAGTCATCGACTCCTCCGAGGAAGGCTATTGCACCATCGCCGGCCACAAGATGCAGGGCATGACCTTCCAGGTCAACGTGGGAGACGGCGCCGCTGCAGGACATGACCATTCGGTGTCCTCAGCTAGCAATCCGCACGTAGACGTGCCAACTGCCGCCGAACTCGGCGCTCAGCGCGACGATTTTTCCGCCTTTGACGCCACCTTGCAGCCGGCCGCTGAGACGAAGACGCACAAAGAGACCTGGACGATGACCGAGGAAGTCGTGGAGGTCGCCCCCGGCATCAAGCAGATGCGTTGGCTCTTCAACGGCCAAGCCCCGGGTCCCACCCTGCGTGGCAAGGTGGGCGATAAGTTCGAAATCACCATCAAGAACGAGGGCTCCATGGCCCACTCCATTGACTTCCACGCCGGCGAGGTCAACCCAGATAAGACCATGAAATCCATCCAGCCGGGCGAGGAATTGACCTACAAGTTCACCGCGAACCGCTCCGGCATCTGGATGTATCACTGCTCCACGATGCCCATGTCCCTTCACATCGCCAACGGCATGGCCGGCAATGTCATCATCGATCCGCCGAACCTCAAGCCCGTTGACGCGGAGTATAACTTCATGGCTACCGATGTCTTCCTGGGCGAGGAATCCACCGGCGCCGACGCCCAGCGCGTTGCCGACGGCCGCTTCGACCTGATGGCCTTCAATTACTACCCTGGCCAATATGACGCAGAGCCCATCAAAGCCAAGGTAGGCGATACCGTCCGCTTGTGGTTGACCAACTTAGGCCCCGACCAGCCGCTGAGCTTCCACGTTGTGGGCGAGCAATTCGATACTGCCTACAAGGAAGGCGCCTACCTCATCAAGAATGAGGACTCGACCGGCTCGCAAGCTCTGGACCTCCTCCCGGCGCAAGGAGGATTCGTCGAGATGACGTTCAACGAGCCCGGTACTTATTCCTTTGTCAATCACATCATGACTAACGCCGAGAAGGGTCAGCACGGCAAGTTTATCGTCACCGAGTAGCCCGCCTGCGGTTCGGCCCCTCTCGCCGTTCGGCCCTTCCCGCCCTTCGCACTCACCAGCGACCGTTCGTGGTCACATTTGGTGCCCACCGTGAGCGCGAAGGGCGGGTTTGTGCATTCGTCCACCCCTCGCGCTCACGGAGGCGGCGATTTCGCGCTTGCTGCGGCTCTCAGTGAGCGCGAAGGGAGCGGAGGCCGAGACTTCTTCTCTTGGCGCTCACGGGCGGAGGCGGTGGGTTAGGTCAGCGGCTGCCGGTGAGCGCGAAGGGCAGTGTAGGGAGTGAACGCAGGAAGCTCGCGCAGCTCCGAACGGGTGTCGTAGTCGCGTTCGGCGCCGGTGCCGGGAATCTCGATGAAGTTGGCGCCATGGATGAGGCGACGGACGGAGACGCTCCGAGCCGTAGGAAGGGAATCGAGCTGAGCTTGGAGCGCGGGAGCGCGCCAGAGGGAACACAGCGGCTGGAGGTAGCCGTCGGCGGCGCGGGTGAGTACGGCATCGGCTGTGGAGGAGGCGAGGGTCGAGCGCAGACGGGGAAGCAGTAGCGGCGAATCGGGGGCATCCACGGCGAAGAGGGCGAGCTCGGAGCAGTGGGATAACGCCTGGGCGCCGGCCGCGATGCCGGCGACAGGACCACCGTAGAGCGGTGACTCGCACACCTGGGGCACGCCGAGGCGATGCGGGGAGACAGCCACGGTCGGGGTGCCGTAGGGAAGCTGGGCGAGCAGGCGGTCGATAAAGCGCGTGCCGTGGACAAAAAGGGAGGCCTTATCGGCGCCGCCCATGCGCCTGCCGTGGCCGCCGGCGAGGATGACCGCGCCTAGCATTAGGACTCCGGGAGGGTGCGGGACCAGTCCCCGGAGCGGCCGCCGGATTTCGCCACGATTCCGCAGCGGCGGATATACGTGGAGCGGTCCACGCCCTTGACCATGTCGATGATGGCGAGTGCGGAAACGTTCACGGCCGTCAGAGCCTCCATTTCCACGCCGGTGCGGTCGGCGGTGCGGACGGTGGCGGAGATGGACACGTGGTCGTCGGCAAGCGTGAGCTCGACTGCGCAGCCGTGTACGCCGATGGTGTGTGACAAGGGAAGTAGCTCGGGGACCTTCTTGGCAGCCGAAATGCCGGCGATGCGGGCAACGGCGAGGACATCGCCCTTAGGCACGGTGCCATCGCGCAAGGCGGTCATAACTTCCGGGGAACAGGCTACCTCGCCCTCAGCGGTGGCGGTGCGCACCGTGGGGTGCTTCTCGGTGACGTCGACCATGTAGGCGGCGCCGTCAGAGTTCAGGTGGGTAAATTCCATGGTTGCTCCTTAATACAGATAAACGGTGATGTCTTCGCCCATGGCCGGCGGCTTGGAGTCAATGAGGCAATAGCCATTGGTGCCGGCCAGCGACACGATGCGGTGACTGCCGTGGGGCAGGTGCGAGGTGATGGCCGGCGCTGCCTGAAAGTCTACGGTGACGGGAACAATGGTCGGCCGTCCGCGGGAGGCGGGAAGGGGCGAATCCACCCGGGCGCGCAGGTTGACCCGCTGGCGTGGCGCGGGGTGTCCGGACAGTGCGGCGATAAGTGGCCGGGCATAGAGCTGGAAATCGACGAAGGCCGCTACGGGGTTGCCGGGCAAGCACAGCACCGGGGTGTCATTCCACAGGGAGTAGCCCTGCGGGGCACCCGGGCGCTGATCGACGTGCCCGAACCACGCGGAATCCGTGCACCCGAGTACGGTGTGGACAACGTCGAAGGCGCCGGCGGATACTCCGCCTGAGGTGATGACGAGGTCGTGGGAGGGGGCTAGTTCATCTAGCGCAGAGGCGAGGTCCGCAGGGGCATCACCCACGTGGACGTGTGCGTTTGCACCTGCAAGGGCAGCGAGCATCGGGCCATTGGAATCCGGTAGTTGGCCGGGGGCGAGCTGCGCTGGGGAAGAGACGAGTTCTTCGCCAGAAGAAATGACTGCGATGCGCGGGCGGCGGAAGATCGAGACGGAATACACGCCGGCGGAGGTGAGCGCGGCAATGCCGGCGGCATCGATAAGCGTGCCGACGGTGGCGACTGGCGCGCCGGGCTGGATATCCTCGCCGGCGGGGCGAATATGCGACTTGGTGGGGGCCTCCGTGATGGTGACCTCGTCCGGAAGTGCTACCGGGCCAGCCGGGGTGGTGGTGTTCTCCACGGGAACGACGAGCATTCCTGCGGTATCGGCCACGGGGGCACCGGTCATGATGCGAACGGCGTGGCCGGCGGGCACATCGATGGGAGCCGCGCCGGCTGGCACATCGCCGGCGACGGGGAGGGTCCATGGTGCGGAGGAGGAAAGATCCGCGGCATGGACGAGGAAGCCATCCATTGCCGAATTGGCATGGGGCGGCACGGGGAAGCGCGCGGTGGCGTCAGCGGCGAGGACGTGGCCGATGAGGGAGGCGTCGACTGGCGCGGACTCGGCCGGTGGGGTGGAAGCCAGCGCGAGTACGGCATCGAGGTGCGCGGAGATGCTGCGGGGCGTGGACATAAGACTCAGGTTAGCCGCCAATGGCGGACATCGGACGGTCTGGTTGGAGAAAGCCCTCGTCATCAATGCCGTGACCGGGTTTTTTGGTCCACATTTCCCCGGCCCAAGCCTCCATGATCTCTGCATCGCTCGCGCCGGAGCGCAGCAGGTCTCGCAGCGGGGTTTCGGAATTGCCAAAGAGGCAATTGCGAATGGCGCCGTCGGTAGTAAGGCGGGTGCGGTCGCAATCGCCGCAGAAGGGGTGGGTGACCGAGGCAATGATACCCAGCGTGCCGTGCGTGCCATCCGGAGCGCTGACTTCCCACAGGGCGGCGGGGGCGGAACCGCGTGGTTCGCGTGCCGGCGTCATGGAAAAGTGGGTGCGCAGTCGGGCGAGGATATCTTCGGCCGTGACCATGTCCTCGCGGCGCCACTGCTCGCGGGGCCCGAGCGGCATCTGCTCGATGAAGCGAAGCTGGGCGCCGTGGTGGACGGCATAGTCCGCCAGCGGAACGATGTCTTCTTCGTTGACCCCGGGCATGACCACGGCGTTGATCTTGATGGGGTGCAGGCCCGCGGCATCCGCGGCGGCGATGGCCTGCAACACATGGTCGAGCCGGTCGCGGCGGGTGAGCGCGGCGTAGCGCTCGCGGTCGATGGTGTCGAGCGAGATATTGATGCGGTCGAGCCCGGCCGCGGCGAGGGCGCCGGTGCGCTTTTCTAGGCCAAGCCCGTTGGTGGTCAGCGCGGTGGACGGGGCGCGACCCTGGTCGGTGCGCAGCTCCTTGGTCGCGGTAATAATCTTCTCCAGCGACTTGCGTAGCAGGGGCTCGCCGCCGGTAAAGCGCACTTGGCGGATGCCCAGCTTGCCGACGCCTATGCGGATCAGCCGGATGGTTTCCTCATCGCTCAAGGTTTGCTCTGTGGGCATCCACTCCAAACCTTCGGCCGGCATGCAATAGGTGCAACGCAGGTTGCAGCGATCCGTGAGGGAGACGCGCAGGTCACGGGCTTGGCGTCCATAGCGATCCAGCAGTGCGCGCGTGCCATCAGCGGCCGGTGCAGGTAGATCCGCCGGCGGTTTCGCTCGGCCTACGGTAGGCAGGGGCAAGGAAACCACGGGCTGCTGGGAGGAAGAGGTCATTGGTGCCAGTCTAAGAGAGGGGACGAGGTACACCAAGCTGCAACGGCGACTGACGCGAATTTATTCCTAGTTTTCCCGGCTTAAATCGGCGGCGCCGGTGACGTCGAGCCGCTGGGATTCACCCGGGCCCTTGAGCCGGATGATGTTGTACTCGCCCTCTGCCAGGTGGGCGCGCAAATCTTTCTTATCGAATTTGCCCACGGATGTCTTATCGATGGACTTCACAAAGGTCCAATACTCCGGCAGCATCCAGCTCGGCAGTTCCTTGCGCATGCTGGCGCGCAGGCGCTCCGCAGTCTCGATAGTGGGCGAGGCGCCCTCGGCCAATACTGTGACGGCGAGTGGGCGCTCGACCCATTGCTTATCGGGGTAGCCGATGACGGCGGCCTCGACGACAAGCTCGTCGGACATGATGAGGTTTTCTAGCTGCACGGAATAGATCCATTCGCCGCCGGAGCGAATGACATCGCGGGCGCGGTCCTCCACGGTAAGGAAGCCGTCCTTGGTAACAGAGCCGACGTCGCCAGTGCGCAGCCAGCCATCGGCGGTGAACTTATCCTCCGCGGCCTCGACTTGCTTGCCGCGGAATTCGGAGGCGATTTCGCCCGGCTCAGCGGTGGGCGAGTGGTAGTAGGAACCGGTGACCAGGTTGCCGCGCACCTGCAGCTCGCCGGCATTGCGGTCGGTGCGAGCGACGACTTGCCCGTCGTTGACCACGCGGTATTCCAGTGAGGCGGGGATGCGGCCTTGGGATACGCGGTAGGCCCAGCGGGTATCGCCGGAGGCGCCCTGGGGCGGGCGGGCAACGCTGCCCACGGTGGAGGTTTCCACCATGCCCCACACGTGGACCACATCGACGCCGTAGCGCTCCTCCCACATCTTGATCAGCGTCGGCGGGACGGGGGAGCCGCCGGCGTAGATCTCGGTGAGCGTCATGCGCTCTGGAGGGTGATGCATGTAGTGGACAAAGAGCTGAATCCAGATGGTAGGCACGCCGTGTGCCACGCGCGGAGAGGTAGCGGCGATGGCTTTGGCTAGGGTGGGGGCGGACACGTCGGCGTCGGGAAGCACCAGCGGGGTGCCCGTCATGAAACAGGTGAAGGGAACGCCCCAGCTGAGCACGTGGCAGATAGGAATGCAGCACAGGAAGGTCTCGCCGTGGGTAATGCACAGCGAGTCTGAGGAACGCAGCTGCATGGCCTCCAAATAGAGAGACCGGTGTGAATACAGCACTCCCTTGGGTGCGCCCGTTGTGCCCGTGGAATAGCACAGCGCCGCGGCCGTGCGCTCATCTAGTTCGGGCCAGTCATAGACGGTAGAGCGGCCGTCGATAAGAGCCTCATAGGAATACACCTCAACCCCGCGGGGGAAAAGGTGAGCAAACTGCTGCGCTGGTTGGGCGCCGGTGATGATGACGCTTCCCACGGAGTCGGTGCCCACGAGCACCTTGCCTAGCTGCTGCGCCAAGCGGGGATCGCACACGATGGCGGAGATTTCCGCATGGTTAATAATGTGGCGGATCTGGTCATTCATCAGCTGCTTATTCAGCGGGGCAAAAATCGCGCCCTTGCAGGCGGTGCCGAACATTACCTCCAAGTGCTCGGCGCAATTCCACATAAAGCTGCCCACGCGCTCATCGCTGGTGATACCCAATTCATCGTGAATGGCGTGGGCGAACGCGGCGGCGCGGGCAGCGATATCGCGGAAGGTAACTTCCTCGGCCGGATCGAATTCTGAGCCAGTGCCCTCACCGTGCCAGGTGGTAACCGTGGTGTCCCCGTGTACCGAGGCACCGTATTCCAAAATGCGGGTCAGGGAGAGGGGGATATCCATCATCGTGGAAAGCATGCCTCTACTGTAGCGGTGTCATGGTGCGGGCGTTGCTCCCTATGCGTTATACTTGTTCGCGACTGGTAGGAAACCGGATATTTTAGCTCCCCTTTCCTATGCATTCGGGCCCAGAGAAGTATTTTTGCCCGCAGTCGTTTCTTGATTTCTTCCGGTTCGTGCACTCGCTGTGCGAAGTCTCCACAAGGACACGGAAGAGGCCTCATACTTATTGCCCGGCAGGACGCGCATGCGCCTTGGCACGAGGGCGAGAAGTCCTAGAAAAATACACATTGGCTTCCAGTGCAACGCCGCGAGCATAGGCTGCGGCGGCTCCCGCATAATCGGACCTGGTCAAGCAACGAAAGGATATCCGTGAGCGAAACGGACAACACTGCAGCACAGGATCTTGCATCCCTGAAGCTGCCGGAATTGCGCAAAATGGCCGCAGAGCGCGGCCTACGTGGTGTCTCTGCCCTGCGCAAGGGGGATCTCATCACCGCCATCAAGACCGGACAGGTTCCGCCTAAGGCCAAGGCCAAGGTGGAAAAGGCCGTTCAGGTAGAAAAGGCGGAGAAGCCTGAGAAAGCAGATAAGCCGCGCAAAAAGGCGCAGGAAGATGCGCCGCTGAAGGCGGAAAAGCAGGAAGAATCCGGCGAGAAGCAGGATAACCGCCAGCAGAGCTCTGGCGAGGAGCAGCGCTATGAATCGCGCTCCCAGGCCCGCCGCGCTCGCCGCAACCGCGCCCGCCGCCAAGAGCGTCAGGAGCGCCAAGAACGGCAAGAGCGCGAGGAGCGCAACCGCAACGAGGAGCAGGGCGGCGCTAAGGACAACCGCGACAATAGCTCCCAGGATGGCTCCGATAATCAGGGCGAGAAGAATGACCGCGGCGATAATAAGCAGCGCGGCAACCGCCACGAGGACAACAATAACCACGAGCGCGGCAACCGCCGTGGGCGCCGCAATCGCCGCAACCGCCGCGGCCGCGGAAATAACAATGACAATAATGGCGGCAATGATTTGCAGGTCCGCGAGGGCGATGAGCTGCAGGCTGTCGGCGGCATCTTGGACGTCGTAGACAATAATGTCGCTTTCCTGCGCACCACGGGCTACCGCGCCGCGGCTTCCGACGTCTTTGTCAACAACGGCATCGTCCGCCGCCTAGGTCTGCGCTCTGGTGACGCCATTACCGGTCAGGTCAAGGTTTCCGGCCCGACGCATACGCACGGCAATGGCCGCAACCGCCGCAAGTACAATCAGCTGGTGCAGGTCGATACCGTCAACGGCATTGATCCGGAAGGCGCAAAGCAACGCCCGCACTTTAATAAGCTGACCCCGCTGTACCCGAATAAGCGCCTGCGTTTGGAAACGGATCCGAAGATCCTCACCACCCGCGTCATTGACCTCATCATGCCGATTGGTAAGGGCCAGCGCGCGCTTATCGTCTCCCCGCCAAAGGCCGGCAAGACGACGATTCTGCAGAATATCGCCAACGCGATTTCTACCAATAACCCGGAGTGCTACCTCATGGTCGTCCTCGTAGACGAGCGCCCTGAGGAAGTTACGGACATGCAACGCTCCGTCAACGGTGAGGTAATTGCCTCCACCTTTGACCGTCCGCCATCAGAGCACACCTCCGTGGCGGAGCTGGCTATCGAGCGCGCCAAGCGCCTGGTGGAGCAGGGCAAGGACGTCGTGGTCCTGCTGGATTCCATTACCCGCCTCGGCCGTGCTTATAACAATTCCTCCCCGGCTTCTGGCCGCATTCTCTCCGGCGGTGTGGACTCCAATGCGCTCTACCCGCCAAAGCGTTTCCTGGGTGCCGCCCGCAATATCGAAGAGGGTGGTTCGCTGACGATTATCGCCACCGCCATGGTGGAGACCGGCTCTACCGGCGATACCGTCATCTTCGAGGAATTCAAGGGCACGGGCAACGCCGAACTGAAGCTGGACCGTGGCATCTCTGAGCGTCGCGTCTTCCCGGCGGTGGACGTCAACCCGTCCGGTACTCGTAAGGACGAGCTGTTGCTCGTTCCAGAGGAAGCACGCATCATGACCAAGCTGCGTCGCATCCTCTCCGCCCTGGACTCCCACCAGGCCATTGACCTGCTCATTAAGCAGCTGAAGAAGACCCGCTCCAATGGCGAGTTCTTGATGCAGGTGGCCTCCTCGGCCCCGATGGCTGCGGATAAGGATGAAGAAGATTATGTCTAATCAGGTTTCGCTCGTTGATGACATCGTGTCCGAGTACCAGGGCATTGAGATGCAGATGGCCGATCCGGAAGTAGCCGGCGACCAGAAGCAATTCCGCAAGCTCTCCAAGCGCTACGCGGAGCTGCGCCCCATCATTATGGTCAATGATGAGCTTAGCCAGGCGCGCGAGGATCTCGCTGATGCCAAGGAGATGGCCTATGAGGACCATGACTTCCAGGAGGAAGCGGACCGCCTAGCAAAGTCCGTGGAGAGCTTGGAAGAAAAGCTCGCTGACCTGCTCGCGCCGCGCGATGAGCAGGATTCCGAGGACATCATTATGGAAATCAAGGCCGGCGCGGGCGGCGAAGAAGCGGCCCTCTTTGCCGGCGACTTGGCCCGCATGTACGAGCGTTATGCGGACAAGACGGGCTTTAATTGGGAGGTCTTGGGCCTCAATGAGTCCGATTTGGGCGGTGTGAAGGATATGACCATTTCCTTCCGCTCCAAGTCCCCGTCGCGCGATGGTGCATGGTCCGTATTCAAGTTTGAGGGCGGCGTGCACCGCGTGCAGCGTGTTCCGGTTACCGAGTCCCAGGGTCGCATTCAGACCTCTGCCGCCGGCGTGCTGGTCTACCCGGAGCCGGAAGAGGTCGAGTCCGTCAATATCGATGACAAGGATATTCGCGTCGACGTCTACCGTTCTTCCGGTAAGGGCGGTCAGGGCGTGAACACCACCGACTCCGCGGTGCGTATTACCCACCTGCCCACTGGGCTTATCGTGACCTGCCAGAAGGAGCGTTCCCAGATTCAGAATAAGGCGCGTGCGCTGCAGGTTCTGCAGGCCCGTCTGGATCAAATGGAGCGCGAGGCGCGCGAGGCTGAGGCCGGCGAGCAGCGCGCCTCTCAGGTGCGCACCATGGACCGCTCCGAGCGCATCCGCACCTATAATTGGCCGGAAAACCGCATCACGGATCACCGCATTGGTTACAAGGCCAATAACTTGGACTCCGTGTTGAACGGTGACATGAATGACCTTATTAAGGCTCTGCAGGACCAAGAGCGTGCCGAGCGCCTCGAGGCCGAAGGGTAAACCAGCGTGGATAACACGTATGGACGGGCGCTGCGCCGCGGGGTGCAGCGCCTTCGTGCTGCCGGGGTGGCCAGCCCTGAATGGGATGCACGCATCATGGCCGCGCACCTAATCCACTGCGGCCACATGGATATCCCGCTCGATCAGTCTCCTATGCCCGGCTTCGACGTGGCCTTTGATGCACTGCTGCGCCGCCGGGAGGCCCGCGAGCCTTTGCAGTACGTACTAGGCAGCGCCTGGTTCGGACCGCTGGAGCTCAAGGTGGGCCCGGGCGTGTTTATCCCGCGGCCGGAAACCGAGGTTATGGCGGACTGGGCGGTGCGCAATGCCGAAGGCCCGCGGCTCGTTGATTTGTGCACCGGCACGGGCGCGTTGGCGCTCTACCTCCACCACTATCTGCCTGACGCGCAGGTGAAGGCAGTGGAGCTTGCCGACGCCGCCTTGGCCTACACTCAAGCCAATACCCATAACACCGGGGTAGAGGCTATCCAGGCCGACGCCACTGCCGGCGACACCTTGGCGGACTGGAATGGGACCGTAGACCTCCTCGTGACCAACCCGCCCTACGTGCCGGAGACCCCGGATCTTGAACCCGAGGTATATCACGACCCGCATAACGCGGTTTTTGCCGGAGCGGATGGGATGGGGGTCATTACCGGCCTTATCCCGACCATTGCGCGCCTTGTGCGCCCGGGCGGCAAGCTAGCTATCGAACACGACGATTCCACGAGCGAGGTCGTACAAGCCGCATTGGCCCGACACGGCGGCTTTGAACAGATCGCCGCGCTGCAAGACCTGACAGGAACGCCCCGCTTTGTCACTGCGGTGCGCGGGGTAGACTAGGACACCATTGAGGGCAAGAAGGGGAAAAGATTATGCAAGGAAAGATTTTTAACTGCGCCGATGATGCCGAGCGCGAAGAGGGCATGAACATTGCGGTCAAGGCTGCGCAATCCGGTCGCCTTGTGGTCATGCCCACCGATACGCTCTATGGCCTCGGCTGCGATGCCTTTGATAACGATGCCGTAGCCAACCTCTTGGCCACCAAGCAACGCGGCCCAGATATGCCGGTGCCGGTATTGGTGGGTTCCTGGGATACCGTTCGCGGTCTGGTTGCTTCCTATACCGATACCGCGCGTGACTTGGTGGAGGCCTTCTGGCCCGGTGGTCTGTCCATCGTCGTTCCGCAAGCGCCGTCGCTGCCGTGGAACCTCGGCGATACCCGCGGCACCGTGATGCTGCGCATGCCGTTGCACCCCATTGCCATCGAGTTGCTGCGCGAGGTTGGCCCCATGGCTGTCTCCTCTGCCAATATCTCTGGTCACCAGCCGCCGACCACGGCGCTTATGGCCAAGCAGCAGCTTGGTAAAGCCGTGACGGTTTACCTGGATGGGGGAGAGACGGCCGTTGGCAAGCCGTCGACCATCATTGATCTCTCTGGTGAGCGCCCGTACCTGCTACGCGAAGGAGCGCTCTCGGCCGAGGAAATCGGCGAGGTTATCGGCGTCGACGCGCAGGCCCTGCGTACCCGCCCACAGGCTTAAGGGGGGAATTCGCGTGAGCGGCAGTGGTGTCCCGCTGCGCGAGCTGGCCCTCGTCATCCTCGTCGCAGCAGCATTTACGTATCTCACCACCGGTGTGGTGCGCTCCTTTTTGGTGCGCACCGGCCGCGTGGCGGAGATTCGGCTGCGCGACGCCCACACACAGCCCACCCCGCGCATGGGTGGGGTGGCCATGTTTACCGGCTTCGTGGCGGCGATATTCCTCGCAGCCCAGCTTCCAGCCTTGACTCGGGGCTTTATGCCCGTTACTCCGGAGATGAATGCGGTGCTGTGGGCGGCCCTGGCGCTCGTGCTTGTCGGAGTGGTTGATGACTTGGTGGAACTGAGTGCCATAGTGAAGCTTTTTGGCCAGCTCTTTGCGGCCACCTTGATGAGCGGGCTGGGCCTTACCTGGACGCTGCTTTTCATCCCTTTTGGCGGCGGTACCACGGTAGTCCTCGACCAATTGCAAAGCACCCTGCTTACCGCATTTTTTACCGTTCTGCTCATCAATGCCATTAACTTTGTTGACGGCCTCGATGGCCTAGCGGCAGGCCTTGGCATGATTGCGGGCGGGGCAATTCTGGTGTTTTCTTTGACGGTTCTCCACGACCAAGGCGGTGCAGTCTCGGCCTACCCACCGGCCATCATCAGCGCTGCCCTGGTGGGAATGTGCGCTGGATTCTTGCCGCATAACTTCGAACCGTCTCGCATCTTCATGGGCGATTCTGGCTCGATGCTTATTGGACTCTTGCTCGCTGCGGCCTCGACTTCCGCGTCTGGCAAGATCAACATGTCGCTTTATGGCACGGTGGACATTGTCGCCTTGATGTCGCCCATCATTGTGGTGGTCGCAGCGGTGTTTATTCCAGTCCTGGACCTTGTCTGGGCTGTGATTCGCCGCCTGTCTCAAGGGCGCTCGCCGTTTGCTGCAGATAAGGCGCACATCCATCACCGCCTACTCTCGCTCGGCCATACCCACCGCCGGACTGTGCTGGTCCTTTACCTGTGGGTCTCCGCCGTGGCCTTCGGCGCGGTGTCCTTTTCCATCGTGCCCGCGCCGGTGGCCATCGGCGTCACCATCGTTGCCTTGGTCCTTGCGTTTGCGGCGACCCTGGTACCTTTGCGGCAAGGAAAGATTGGCCCCGCTGTGCGGGAGACTGTCGTGGTGAAGGAATCCGAGCCCACGTGAGGTAGGGTGTGTAGCCGTGAGTGAAGCACAAGCGACTACGCAACCCTCGGAATTTGATGACCACCGCCGTCCTATGCAAAGGGCGGTCAAGCTGGGTGGTCTTGCCCTGCTGGTTATCACGGTGGTCTCCCTAGCCGTCTGGGGCGGTATCAGTGGTCTTCCCGGTATTTGGGGAGTCCTGGTCGGTGCCGCTATCGGTGGCGGCTTCGTCTTATTTACCGCCTTGTCGGTCTTGCTGACTGCCAATACCACTCCTGCCAACACCATGGCCGTGGTGCTGGGCGGTTGGCTGCTCAAGGTCATCGTCTTGGTCATGGTGCTTCTCGTAATCCGGGATATGGATTTCTATGACACTGTGGCGCTGTTCGTGACCGTGATGCTGGCGCTTTTTGCCACTTTGGGCACGGAGGTGTGGGCCGTCGTCACCTCGCGGGTCACGTACGTCTCGTAGCCGGGAAGTGGCCTTTGTATGGGCCCACCGCTTTTCTGGAAGGAAAGGTGGTGGGCCCTTTTGCTCTGTGTTCATGCAATCGTTTCTGTTGGGGTTACCCCCGTCAAGGTGGGGAAATAGGCAAGTGTGATGAACTCCACGTAGCAGGATTTCGGCAGAATGTGGCCTTTTTGTTGTGAATTTGTGGCGGAATTGAGCCTGCAGTGGCGAAACTAGGGCCGTTAGTGGCCCCCCACGTGCGAAAACTCGCGATCTAACTGATACGCTTTTCTTCGGGTTACCGCGGGCTAGCGCAAAAGCTGGCTTTCGCAGCGGTGAATCCCTGTCTTATGCACGCTGATGTGCGACGGAGTCCGTGTGTGAGGCAGAGAGTTTGAGACGTCCATCGCACCACACGGCCTTCGACAAGCTGTGTGGCCCGAACACGGGAGAGAACGCTGAGCGTTACAACATTGGCCATGAAGGGTAGCTTCCACGCACCCGAACTGGACCCAGAATTTTTCCCGGGGCACGTAACCGATGATGGCGGAGTCGTTGACCTCTGGTTGAGCGATTTTGCCAACGGTTGGTTCGCTTTGGATCGCATCATGCTCGTTCGCCTTCTGATGGCGGCCGTGCTGGTGCTCCTATTTGTTGTCGCCTTCAGGAACCCCAAGCTGGTTCCTAAAGGAATTCAAAACGTAGGCGAGCATGCGATTGACTTCGTGCGAGTTCAGATCGCAGAAGACATCTTGGGCAAGAAGGAAGGACGTCGCTTCCTTCCACTTTTGGCCTCTATCTTCTTTGCAGTTTTGTTCTGGAACCTCACAACTATTGTGCCGGGTCTGAACATTTCTCCGAACGCCCGTATCGGTATGCCAATCGTCTTGGCAGCTGTTGCGTATATCGCCATGATTTACGCCGGCGCTAAGCGCTATGGCTTTGGCAAGTTCATCAAGTCCTCGGTGGTTATTCCTAACCTGCCGCCGGCCTTGCACATTCTTGTCGTGCCGATTGAGGCATTCTCTACGTTTGTTATGCGCCCAGTCACCCTGGCTCTTCGTCTTATGGCGAACTTCCTGGCTGGCCACCTCATTTTGGTCCTGTTGTACTCGGCTACGAACTTCTTCTTCTTCCAGTTCAACGCCTGGACCGCAGTGGGTGGCTTGACCCTGGTCGCAGCGGTTCTGTTCACGCTTTACGAGCTTATCGTCATCTTCCTGCAGGCATACATCTTTGCCCTGCTGACGGCGGTATACATCGAATTGTCGTTGCATGCAGATTCGCACTAACAACAACGCGAACCTCGCGGTTAACTAAATACCCCAAAATCAAACCAACACCGCCCCGCAGGACACTCCCGCGGGATATACATTGAAAGGGAACGACTTTCACATGAACGAGATCATCCTGGCTCAGGACGCAGCAACCACCTCCTTCGACGGCCTTCAGTCCCTCGGCTACGGCCTGGCCACCATCGGCCCGGGCCTGGGCATCGGCATCCTCGTTGGCAAGACCGTTGAAGGCATGGCACGCCAGCCTGAGATGGCCGGCCAGCTGCGTACCACCATGTTCCTGGGTATCGCCTTCGTTGAGGCACTTGCCCTCATCGGCCTCGTTGCAGGCTTCCTGTTCTAAAGAACGCTTTACACAAGTAAATCGAACTTTAAGAACGGAGACCCATGAACAACGTCATTTACTACCTTGCAGCAGAAGGAAGTGAGCACCTGCCGCTGGAGAGCGGCAACTCCATCCTCCTGCCCAAGATGTACGACTTAGTCTGGTCAATCATTCCGTTCGCCATCATCTTGCTGATTTTCGCGAAGTTCGTTCTTCCGAAGTACAGCCAGATGCTGCAGGAGCGTGAAGACCGGATCGAGGGCGGCTTGAAGCGTGCCAAGGCCCAGCAGGCCGAGGCTAAGGCTGCTCTGGAAAAGTACAATGCTCAGCTGGCCGATGCCCGTGCAGAGGCAGCCGAGATCCGCGAGCAGGCGCGCGAGCGCGGTAAGCAGATTGAGGCCGAGGCTAAGACCAACGCGGAAGAAGAGTCCCGCCGCATCGTCGCCAATGGCGAGAAGCAGCTGGAGGCTTCCCGCTCGCAGGTTGTTACTGAGCTGCGTTCCGAAATGGGCCAGAACTCCATCAACTTGGCGGAGAAGATTCTGGGCGGCGAGCTTTCCGACGCCTCTAAGAAGTCCTCCACCATTGATGGCTTCTTGTCCGAGCTCGACTCTGTGGCACCGGCCGGAAAGTAGGCAACTATGAAGGCAGCTAGCCGCGAAGCACTCGCAACCTCACAAACCCGCTTGGATGAGATCCTGGGAGGCGACAACAATGTCGCGACCGCCGCGCAGGCGGGCCTGGATATCTTCGAGGTTGTCGATGTCTTGGATGCAGACCGCGAATTGCGCGTCGCATTCACCGATATCGCCGCCCCGAGCGAGGCACGCAAGTCCCTGGCTGAGACCCTGTTTGGCTCCAAGATTTCCGGTGGCGCATTGCGCATTATCCAGGAAGCTGCGGCCGCACAGTGGTCCACCCCGAAGGACTTTGTCAAGGGCTTGGTGTCCCTGGGCCGCCGCGCACTGCTGCGCGGTGCTGAGGCGCAGGGGCAGCTGGGCCAGGTAGAAGACGAGCTCTTCCGCCTGTCCCAGATCCTTGACCGTGAGGGCGAGCTCACCCAGCTGCTTTCCGACCGAACTGCTGATTCCGCCCGCAAGCGCGGATTGCTGGCAAACGTGCTCTACGGCAAGGTCACGATGTTTACTGAGGCACTGGTGCTTCAGGCCATCTCCCGCCCAGAGCAGAACCCGATCGACGACGTAGCCGCACTGGCTGATTCTGCAGCTGACCTGCAGGACCGCACCATTGCGCGCGTTACCGCAGCGGGTGAACTAAACGAAGGCCAGCAAGCAGTACTCGCTGAGAAGCTGGGCAAAATTTATGGTCGTGCGATGTCCATTCACTCTGAGGTTGACACCAGCCTCCTCGGTGGCATGCGCATCCGCGTCGGCGATGAAGTCATTGATGGCTCCACGGCAGGCAAGATTGCCCGCCTGCGTGCCCAGATGGCGTAGCCGAAACGACAGAAACGATTTAAGTAAGTGCTGGAAGATACTACCGAGAGCAGGAAGAACATGGCGGAGCTGACGATCTCCTCCGACGAGATCCGTAGTGCGATTGCGAACTACACCTCGAGCTACTCCGCGGAGGCCTCCCGTGAGGAGGTCGGCGTGGTCATTTCGGCAGCTGACGGTATTGCGCAGGTTTCTGGCCTGCCGTCCGTTATGGCGAATGAGCTGCTCGAGTTCCCAGGCGGCGTGATTGGCGTCGCACAGAACCTTGACACTAACTCGATCGGTGTCGTGGTCCTGGGCAACTTCGAGTCCCTCAAGGAGGGCGACGAGGTTAAGAGGACCGGCGAGGTTCTCTCCATCCCAGTGGGCGAGGAATTCCTCGGCCGCGTAATTAACCCATTGGGTCAGCCGATCGACGGCCTAGGCCCAATCAACGCTGAAGAGGAGCGCGTCCTCGAGCTGCAGGCACCATCCGTGCTGCAGCGCCAGCCGGTTGAAGAGCCAATGCAGACCGGCATCAAGGCTATCGACGCAATGACCCCGATCGGCCGCGGCCAGCGCCAGCTGGTCATTGGTGACCGTAAGACCGGTAAGACCGCGGTCTGCATCGATACCATTTTGAACCAGAAGGCTAACTGGGAGTCCGGCGACAAGGACAAGCAGGTACGCTGCATCTACGTCGCCATCGGCCAGAAGGGCTCTACCATTGCTGGCGTGCGCCGCACCCTTGAGGAGCACGGCGCACTGGATTACACCACCATCGTGGCCGCACCGGCTTCCGATTCCGCCGGCTTCAAGTGGCTGGCACCGTTCTCCGGTGCAGCGCTGGGTCAGCACTGGATGTACCAGGGCAACCACGTCCTGGTTATCTACGATGATCTGACCAAGCAGGCTGAGGCCTACCGTGCCATTTCCTTGCTACTGCGCCGTCCGCCGGGACGCGAAGCATACCCAGGCGATGTGTTCTACCTGCACTCCCGCCTGCTGGAGCGTGCTGCAAAGCTTTCCGACGACATGGGTGCTGGCTCCATGACCGCCCTGCCGATCATCGAGACCAAGGCAAACGACGTCGGCGCCTTCATTCCGACCAACGTCATTTCCATTACTGACGGCCAGGTCTTCTTGGAGTCCGACCTGTTCAACCAGGGCGTTCGCCCGGCTATTAACGTCGGTGTTTCTGTCTCCCGTGTCGGTGGCGCTGCACAGACCAAGGGCATGAAGAAGGTCGCCGGTAACCTGCGTCTGGACCTGGCTTCCTACCGTGACCTGCAGGCCTTCGCGGCATTCGCATCTGACCTGGATGCTGCTTCCAAGGCTCAGTTGGAGCGCGGTTCCCGTCTGGTCGAGCTGCTGAAGCAGTCGGAGTCCTCCCCGCAGCCGGTGGAGTACCAGATGGTGTCCATCTACCTCGCCGAGGCTGGCATCTTCGACGTCGTTCCCGTTGAAGACGTCCGCCGCTTCGAGGATGAGGTGCACGAGTACCTCAATGCCAATACCCCAGAGGTCTTTGAGCAGATTTCCGGCGGCAAGCCGCTCACCGATGAGTCCAAGGACGCATTGGTTGCGGCAGCTAAGGACTTCCAGCCAACCTTCCGCACCTCCGAGGGCCACAACCTAGGCTCCGAGGCGCCGGTAGAGCCGTTGGATGAAAGCGACGTAAAGAACACCGAGCTCAACGTCTCCCGCAAGACGGCTAAGTAGAGTTCAGAACTCAAAACTAACCGTCTAGATTAAAGAAGGGAGGAGAAACGATGGCTACTCTTCGCGAACTACGTGACCGCATCCGGTCCGTCAATTCGACTAAGAAGATCACCAAGGCCCAGGAGCTCATTGCTACCTCGCGCATTACCAAGGCGCAGGCTAGGGTAGAGGCCTCACAGCCGTACGCGGCTGAGATGACCAGCATGATGAATAAGCTGGCTGCGGCTTCTACGTTGGAGCATGACATGCTGCGTGAGCGTGAAGACGGAAACGTCGCCGCCATCCTCGTGGTCACTTCTGACCGCGGTATGTGCGGCGGCTACAACAACAACGTCTTCAAGAAGGCGGCACAGCTGCAAACTCTCCTGGAAAGCAAGGGCTACGAGGTAGTTCGCTACGTTACCGGTAATAAGGGCATCGGCCACTACAAGTTCCGCGAGGACGAGGTAGTTGGCAGCTGGGGCGGTTTCTCTCAGGATCCAACCTGGGAGACCACCCACGATGTGCGCCGTCACTTGATTGATGGCTTTGTTGCTGGTTCACATGGCACTACCAAGGGCCGCGACGGCCTGCATGCGCAGGGTGAGGGCGCCGGTGTACGTGGCTTTGACCAGGTACACGTTGTCTATACCGAGTTTGAGTCCATGCTGACCCAGACTGCGCGTGCTCAGCAGCTGTTGCCAGTTCAGCCGGTTATTCAGGATGAGGAGTATCACCTCGGTGAATCCGCTCTGACTGACTCCGAGTCTGCGGACGATATCGCCGCAGGATTCGAGTTTGAGCCAGACGCAGATACGCTGATGGAAGCGCTGCTTCCGCAGTACGTCTCGCGTATCCTGTTTGCTATGTTCTTGGAAGCTTCTGCTTCCGAGTCCGCTGCACGCCGTACAGCTATGAAGTCTGCTACTGACAACGCAACCGAGATGGTCGAGGACCTCTCTCGCGTGGCTAACCAGGCCCGTCAGGCACAGATTACCCAGGAAATTTCAGAGATCGTCGGTGGCGCTGGCGCGCTATCTGACAGCGCAGAAAGTGACTAGATTATGACTACAGCTCTGCAAGAGCAGAATGCACAGTCTTCGGCAGTCGCCGGTCGTGTCGTGCGCGTCATCGGTCCGGTTGTGGACGTGGAATTCCCACGTGAGGCACTGCCGGCCCTGTACAACGCACTGCACGTCGACATTAAGCTCGAAGCTGTTGCAAAGACCGTCACCCTCGAGGTCGCTCAGCACCTCGGTGACAACCTTGTCCGTACCGTGTCCATGGCACCGACTGACGGCCTCGTCCGCGGTGCCGAGGTCATCGACTCCGGAAAACCAATTTCCGTCCCAGTCGGCGACGTCGTTAAGGGCCACGTCTTCAACGCCCTCGGTGACTGCCTCGACGAGCCGGGTCTCGGCCGCGATGGTGAGCAGTGGGGCATCCACCGCGAGCCGCCAGCGTTCGACCAGCTTGAGGGTAAGACCGAGATTCTGGAGACCGGCATTAAGGTCATTGACTTGCTGACCCCGTACGTTAAGGGTGGCAAGATTGGCCTCTTCGGCGGCGCAGGTGTGGGTAAGACCGTTCTCATTCAGGAGATGATTACCCGTATCGCCCGTGAGTTCTCCGGTACCTCCGTCTTCGCCGGCGTCGGCGAGCGTACCCGTGAGGGCACCGACCTCTTCTTGGAGATGGAAGAGATGGGCGTGCTGCAAGATACCGCACTTGTCTTCGGCCAGATGGATGAGCCGCCAGGAGTCCGTATGCGCGTGGCTCTGTCCGGCCTGACCATGGCGGAGTACTTCCGCGATGTGCAGAACCAGGACGTGCTGCTGTTCATCGACAACATCTTCCGTTTCACCCAGGCCGGCTCTGAGGTTTCGACCTTGCTGGGTCGTATGCCTTCCGCCGTGGGTTACCAGCCAACCCTGGCTGATGAGATGGGTGTTCTGCAGGAGCGCATTACCTCGACCAAGGGCCGTTCCATTACGTCCCTGCAGGCCGTTTACGTTCCTGCCGATGACTACACCGACCCGGCTCCGGCAACGACGTTCGCTCACCTGGACGCCACCACCGAGCTGGACCGTGCTATTGCTTCCAAGGGTATTTACCCAGCAGTGAACCCGCTGACCTCTACCTCTCGTATCCTCGAGCCGGGCATCGTTGGCGAGAAGCACTACGAGGTTGCACAGCGCGTCATCGGTATTCTGCAGAAGAACAAGGAACTCCAGGACATCATCGCCATCCTTGGTATGGACGAGCTGTCCGAGGAGGATAAGGTCACCGTTCAGCGTGCCCGCCGTATCGAGCGTTTCTTGGGCCAGAACTTCTTCGTCGCACAGAAGTTCACCGGCCTGCCGGGCTCTTACGTGCCGCTGTCTGAGACCATCGATGCCTTCGAGCGCATCTGCGATGGCGAGTTTGACCACTACCCAGAGCAGGCTTTCAACGGCTTGGGTGGCTTGGACGACGTCAAGGCTGCATACGAGAAGTTGAACGAGAAGTAGGGAGAGGCACATGGCTGACATCACCGCCGAATTGGTTTCTGTCGAGCGCCTGCTGTGGTCTGGACAGGCCTCCATGGTCACGGCTGAGACCACCGAGGGTGAGATCGGCGTGCTTCCCGGTCACGAGCCAATGATCGGTCAGCTGATCGATAATGGCGTGGTGACCATCCACCCAGTGGACGGCGAGCGCCGCGTCGCCGCCGTGCAGGGTGGTTTCCTCTCCGTTACCCAGGACAAGATTACCGTCCTCGCTGATTGGGCCATCTGGTCCGATGAGGTGGATGAGGAGAAGGCTCAGAAGGATGTCGCTTCTGAGCACGAGCTCACCAAGTCCCGTGGCGAGGCCGCACAGCGTGCAGTTCGCCGCGCCAAGGCTTAATACCTTGGATTGGTAGGAGAGGGCAGCAATAGCCGCCCTTCCTGCTCTCTTAAGGCGCATCGGTTTATAGCCGGTGCGCCTTCTTCGTTTTTTCTTTGCCTTTTCTTATTGGCGTGTAGGCCCTTCAAGGCGCTACAATCCAAAGAATCAGTTTCTCCACAGAGCGAGGATGGCGTGAAAGGCGCATGAATTCAACGGTGGTTGCAGTGCTTCTGTGGGCCCTTGCAGTGGCCCTGCTGCTAGTTATTTTTCTGGCTGCGCTTCGCTTTTTCACTGTGCGATCGCGCGGTACTTCAGTCCTCCTGCGCCGAGTTCCGGCTAAGAATTCCCTTTCCTGGCGCCATGGTTCGTTGCGCTATGAAGGCGAATTTGTGGAGTATTTCAAGCTCCGTTCTGTCTCTCCGCGCTGTGATCTGCGCATCAACCGCCTCGACATCGAAGTAGTGAGCACCCGCCCGCTTGATGATGACGAGGCTTCTTTTATGTCCGCTGCCACCGAGGTCGTTCGTTTTCGGGCCAAGGGGAAAGAATATGAGCTGGCGTCCGACGCACACGGCATCATGGCCTTCGGGGCGTGGGTAGAAGCCGCTCCATCAAAGCGCCAGCAGCGCTTTGACTTCCGGGAATTGCGCGAGCGCGCTACCCGTCAATCCAAGCGATAACTCCACCCGCTAGGGTAGAGAACATGCGTTTAGTAATCGCCCGATGCTCAGTAGATTACGTGGGCCGGTTGGATGCCCACCTGCCGATGGCAGACCGCCTGCTCATCGTCAAAGCGGACGGTTCCGTGTCCGTGCATGCCGACGACCGCGCTTATAAGCCGCTCAACTGGATGACACCCCCGTGCACCCTGAAGGAGTCAGCGATTGAAGACCTCGACGGGGAAGACACCGGCGAAATTTTGTGGCTGGTGGAAAACCCCAAGGGCGAGCAGTTGCGTATCACCATTGCTGAGATTCATGAAGAAATCTCCTATGACATGGGCGAGGATCCAGGCCTAGTCAAGGATGGCGTCGAAGCTCACCTACAAGAGCTCTTGGCGGACCAGATTGATACCTTGGGCGAGCGCTACACCTTGGTGCGCCGCGAATATCCTACAGCCATCGGTCCTGTGGACATCATGGCGAAGGATGAGAACAATAATAACGTCGCCATCGAGGTAAAGCGCCGCGGTGGCATTGATGGCGTAGAACAGTTGACACGGTATCTAGAGCTGCTTAACCGCGATGAGCTTCTCGCCCCTGTGTCCGGTGTATTTGCGGCCCAGGAAATCAAGCCGCAAGCTCGTACCTTGGCTGAGGACCGCGGCATTCGGTGCGTCGTACTGGATTACCAAGAGCTGCGTGGGCTTGAGTCTAATGAATTGCGGCTGTTCTAATGCCACGGCGAAATAGGCGTAAACCCTTAGAAGTTCGATCCCTACCTAAGGACGGCTCAACCTTCCTGGGCTCGCAAACGGTCGAGGGACCAAGCTGGACGCACGGCGAACCCTACGTCATGCGGCATATCGGTTCTGCTCGCGCTCAGAAGTACTACTTGTGCCCTGGCTGTAACCAAAACATTCCGCCCGGGGTGGCGCACATCGTCGCCTGGCCGCGGGACGTGGGCCGCCAAGGCGACGATCGCCGGCATTGGCACCGCCACTGCTGGGAGCGTAGGTAGACTAGCGGGCATGATTGTTGCATTTTCTGTAGCCCCTGCGGTGGTCAATAATGACTCCCAAGAAATGGCCGATGCCGTGTCCGAGGCTGTGCGCGTGGTCCGCGAATCCGGCCT
Source organism: Corynebacterium sp. CTNIH16 (assembly GCF_032821655.1). NCBI lineage: Bacteria > Bacillati > Actinomycetota > Actinomycetes > Mycobacteriales > Corynebacteriaceae > Corynebacterium > Corynebacterium sp. CTNIH16. The sequence continues at coordinate 95,499 of NZ_JAVBIG010000003.1, forward strand.
GCCCAACGAGACTAATGCCATGTTCACCTTGCTAGAAGGCGAATGGGACGAGGTCTTTGACACGATTAAAAAAGCCACTGATGCAGTGCGTGAAGTTTCCCCACGCACTTCTTTGGTGGTCAAGGCCGATATTCGCGAAGGCGTAACTAATCAGCTAACGGACAAAGTAGATGCGGTTAACCGCCGCCTTGCAAAGGAGGACTAGATGACTTCACCAAATAATGCTTATGTAGGAGGAGCGCTCGACCTCAGCCAGGTCAAGGCGCGAGCCGAGGCTCGGCAGAAGGCGCAGGAATCGCCGCAGACAAGTGCCGGCGGCGTCCAGCCGTTCTTCACGGTGACCGAGGCCAACTTCGAGCAAGATGTGGTTCGCCGGTCTACGGAAGTTCCGGTCGTGGTCCTCATCGGTACTGCTCGCTCTACCCAGTCGGAGCAGTTGAAGACTGACCTTGCGGATTTGGCCACGCAAGGAAACTTGAGCTTCTTGGTTGCTTACGTGGATGCGGATGCTACTCCGCAGGTTGCGCAGGCCTTTGGTGTTAAGAATCTGCCGACAGTCGTGGCCTTGGGTGCTGGGCAGCCTCTGACGAACTTTGAGGGTGCGCAACCCAAAGACGCCCTAAAGCAATGGGTCGATACCCTGGTGCAAAATGTTGGACCACAGCTGAAGGGCCTGCAAGGCAATGAGGCATCGGAACAGCCACAAGAGGAAGAAGAGGATCCGCGTCTCCAGGAAGCAGAAAGCTTCTTGAACGCCGGCGACTTTGATGGCGCTCTCAACGTCTACAACTCCATCTTGGAATCCGAGCCCGATAATGTGCAGATCAAACAGGCGCGCGACACCACAGTCTTGCTCCAGCGCCTCGATCCTGCCAACCAGACCGAGGACCCGATTGCGGCCGCGGAAGGGGATAAAGGGGACGTCGATAAGCAAATGCGAGCTGCCGACGCCGAGGTGGTAGCCGGAGCCCCAGAAAAGGCCTTTGATCGCCTCATCGAGACTATGAAGACAACGGCCGGCGATGACAAGTCCCGCCTACGCGAGCGCCTGCTGGAGCTCTTCGGACTCTTTGAGGGGAATGACCCGCGCGTGATGGAAGCTCGCACCAAGCTGGCGAGCGCCCTGTACTAGATGAAGGAACGAAAGCATGACCTCAGTGTTGTTCCTGTGTAATACAAATCGCGGAAAGTCGCAGATGGCTGCGGCGCTAGCCGCCAAGCATGCGCCTGACTGGGATATTTACTCGGCTGGGGTGCAAACTACCCCGGAGCATACCCAGCAGGGCATCAATCAAGAAGCCAAAGCTTCCCTCGCTAAGGTGGGCGCAGAAATGTCTGGTAGCCCTGCTCTAGTGGATCCCCACCTGGCTGCCGCTGTCGACCACGTCATCGTAGTAGGTGATGCGAAATATGAGGGGCCAGCGCAGCGGTGGGACATCGAGGATCCTTCGCTGCGTGGTTTGGAGGGCGAAGAGCGCATGGACGCGTTGCGCGATGACATAGATGCTCGCGTAGCTGAGTTCGTGCGCGCCCAGCGATAACTCTCTATCCTTCCAGCACGTACCACTGCACGGAATTGGCCGGCAGATGCAGCGTCGTGGAGTTGTTCTCCACGCGGATGCGCTGGGGAAGTGGGTTCCCAGCGCCTTCGTAGACGGCGTCATCGGTGTTGAGCACCATCTGCCATTCGCCGTCCTGTGGAACCCAGAGGCCATAGTTGGGGACGGAAGAGCCAGAAAGGTTGCACACGGCGAGCAGAGCAGAGCCGTCTGCACCGTAGCGGACGTAGCCTAGGACGTTATTGGTCGAGTCATCTGCCTTGACCCATTGGAAGCCATCCTGGTGGAAATCCTGGCTCCACAGTGCTGGGGTATCGCGGTAGACGAGGTTGATATCCCTTACGAGGCGCTTGATGCCCAGGTGCCATTCGCTACCCCAACCGTCGAGGTTGCCCCAGTCCACGGAATACCCCTCGGCCCACTCGGTAGTCTGGCCAAATTCCTGGCCCATGAAGAGCAGGTTCTTGCCGGGGTGGGAGAACATGTAGCCATAGAGGGCGCGGAGGCCGGCGGCCTTATTCCAGTCGTCGCCAGGCATGCGCTCCCACAGCGAGCCTTTGCCGTGCACAACTTCGTCGTGGCTAAACGGTAGGACATAGCGCTCGGAGTAAGCATAGACCATGGAGAAGGTGAGCTCGCCGTGGTGATAGGAACGGTGAATGGGCTCGTGCTTGAAGTACTCCAAGGTGTCATTCATCCAGCCCATATTCCATTTCAGGGAAAAGCCTAGGCCGTTTTCAGAGGTAGGGGCGGTAACTCCCGGCCAGGAAGTGGATTCCTCGGCAATGGTGAGTACGCCTGGATGCGTGCGGTTGAGGGTGGCGTTGGTTTCCTGCAGGAATTGCACGGCCTCGAGATTCTCGCGCCCGCCATATTGGTTGGGCAGCCACTCATCGCGGGAGTAATCGAGGTAGAGCATGGAAGCCACGGCGTCTACGCGCAGGCCGTCGATGTGGAATTCTTCGGCCCAGTATAGGGCGTTGGCCACGAGGAAATTGCGGACCTCATTGCGGCCGAAGTCAAAGACATAGGTCCCCCAATCGGCCTGCTCGCCGCGGCGGGGATCGGGGTGCTCGTAGAGAGCCTGGCCGTCAAAGCGACCCAGGGCCCAATCATCCTTGGGGAAGTGTGCTGGCACCCAGTCCACGATGACGCCGATGCCATTCTCGTGCAGGGCATTGACCAGCTCTCGGAATTCATCCGGCGAGCCCCAACGCGCAGACGGCGAGTAGTAGCCAGAGACTTGGTATCCCCAGGACCCGCCGAAAGGATGCTCGGCCACGGGCAAGAGCTCGACGTGGGTGAAACCGTGCTCCTTAAGGTATGGGATGAGATCCTCGCGCAAGCGGTTGTAGTTGGCGCCGATCTTCCACGAGCCGACGTGCACCTCATAGATGCTCATGGGCACATCGAGGTTGCCGGTACGCTTGTCCATCCAGGCGGAATCGGACCAGGCGAAACTGGTGGAATCCACGATAGAGTCCGTCTCCGGCGGGCAGGCGGTGCGCTTGGCTAGGGGATCGGCCTTGTCCTTGCGGCCCTCGTGGCTAAAGATGGCGAACTTATAGTGCTCGCCAGCACCGATACTGGGAACAAAGACCTCCCACACGCCGGTAGAGCCGAGTGAACGCATCGGATAGTGGGTGGGGTTCCAGCCACAGAAATCGCCTACTACGGCAACGCCCTGGGCATTGGGCGCCCACACGGCAAAGGAGACGCCGGAAACGGTACCCATTTCGGTGTCATAAGAGCGCAGGTTGGCGCCGAGGACATCCCAGAGGCGCTCGTGGCGGCCTTCCCCAATCAGGTGCAGATCCAGCGAGCCCACCGTGGGAAGGAAGTGATAGCCGTCTGCCACAGTGCGAGTAGGCGCCTCCGGATAGGAGATTTCTAGGCGGTAATCACAGTTATCGCCTACCTCTGCTTCCCAAATATCATCGCCTACCAAGTCCATGGAAATGGATTGGGTGGGGGTGTGAATGTGTACTGCCGTGGCGCCAGGCTGGCGGGTGCGTACGATGCCTTCGTGCCAACCATAAAAGCCGTGTGGGTCATGGTGGCGGCAGTCGTTTATGCGGGCGAGGTCAGCGGCCGGGATAGTCATACAATCAGAGTACCTAGTTCGAGTGCGGTCCGGTGGGCGAATATTTACGGGCGGTAGTCGGTGACCTCGCGCCAGGTGAGCTGTTCCTGGAGGGCGTGGTCGGCAGGGGGAAGGACAAAGACATGGGCGACGTCGCGAAGCGGCTCTAAGCGCACAAAGTTGCGCTCGGACCAGTGGTAGGCAGCGCCGGTAATCGTGTCCTGGACGGTATAGGACTCGCCGGGGTGGCGGCCGATAGCCTGCATATCTACCGTGACGGTGGCTTCCTGTGCATTGCGCGGATCCAGGTTGACCACAACGAGGACTACATTGCCGGAGGCTGGATCCGCCTTCGAATAGGCAATTATGGCTTCATTGTCGGTGTCATGGAACCGCAGGGTGCGCAGTTGCTGCAATGCAGGATTATCGCGGCGGATCTGGTTGAGCAGCCGGATATAGGACTCGAGGGAATCTCCTGACGCAGCCGCCGCCGCAAAATCGCGCGGGCGCAGTTCGTACTTCTCAGAGTCGAGATATTCCTCGGAGCCTGGGGCTACCGGGGTGTGCTCGTAGAGTTCAAAGCCGGAGTACACGCCCCATAGAGGCGACATGGTGGCGGCTAGGACAGCGCGAATGGCGAACATGGCACGCCCGCCGGTCTGCAGGGACTCGTGCAGGATATCCGGAGTATTAACAAAGAGGTTGGGGCGGCAGATATCTGCTTGGTCGACGTGCATCCGGCCAAACTGGGTGAGTTCTTGTTTAGAGGTCTGCCAGGTGAAGTAGGTATAGGACTGGGAGAAACCCGCCTTCGCTAGACCGAAGAGGCGAGGCGCGCGGGTAAAGGCCTCCGCCAAGAAGATGACATCCGGATGGGTGGCATGTACGCGGGTAATCAGCCAGTTCCAAAAGTTTGCCGGCTTGGTGTGCGGGTTATCCACGCGGAATGTACTCACACCGGCTTCCACCCAAATCATCAAGGTCTCATAGATCTCGTGGTAGATGGCTTCAGGAGCGTTATCGAAGTTAAGCGGATAAATATCCTGATACTTCTTCGGCGGGTTCTCGGCGTAGGCGATGGAGCCATCCGGAAGAACGGTGAAAAATTCTGGGTGGCTGCTAGCCCATGGATGATCGGGCGATGCCTGAAGTGCGAAATCAAGCGCTACCTCCAGGCCGAGTTCCTGGGCGCGGGAGACGAGTTTTTGGAAATCCTCCATCGTGCCCAGGTCCGGATGGGTGGTGGAGTGCTCCTGGATGGCCCAGGGGCTTCCCACATCGCCGGGCTCGGCCACGACCGAATTATTCTTTCCCTTGCGGTGTACCTTGCCGATGGGATGGATGGGCGGAAAGTACACCGTATCGAAGCCCATATCGGCCACCCGCTCCAGTGCCTTGGCAGTGGTGTCAAAAGTGCCGTGGACTGGATTTCCCTCTTTATCCCAGCCTCCCGTGGAGCGGGGAAAAAGCTCATACCACGAGTTATAGAGTGCGGCCCGGCGCTCCACATATACCTCGTGGATTGCGCCCTCCACCAGCAGGTCGCGCAGGGGATGCGAGTGCAGAATGCCTGCTACTTCCTCCGAGAGTGCTACCTGCACGCGCTTATCGACGTCCAAGGACTCATCCTCCAAGTCCCGAGCGGCCGCAAAGAGCGGTTCCACCACATCCGACGGGGTTTGCAGAGCCGCGCGAGAAAACAACTCGGCGCCATGCTGCAGGTCATTGGCCAGCTCAGCAGCGGATTGCCCAGCCGCCATTTTCTTGGTTACCGCGTTCTTCCACGTGGCGATGGGATCGGACCAGGCATCGACGCGGAAGTACCAGGTGCCTTGGGTGCCCGGGGTAAATACGCCGTGTACGCGATCCTGGTCATCGGGATCAACTTGCATAGTGACGGAGGAGGTAGCCGTGGTCCGTGCCGCCCACGCAGACAGGGTTGCCGAGACCGCATCGTGACCCTCGCGCCAGACGAGGGCGGTGACAGGAATTACCTCGCCTACAACGGCTTTGGAGGCTACAGAACCGGCGGAGATAAGCGGGCGGACATCGTCAATACCAAGGCGAGTAGTCATGCCCATAAGACTAATGCAGCTGTGTCAATTTCACCGGGCAAAGAACAAATCAGTCACAATGGAAGGCGTGAACGACGTAACTCCCACTGATCAAGATTGGCTCGTAGATTTTCGCGGCGTCGAGCTGCGCCGCGGCGGCAAGACCCTCGTCGGACCCGTGGACTGGCAAGTAGAGCTCGATGAGCGCTGGGTCATTATTGGCCCCAATGGCGCGGGCAAGACCTCGCTGGTGCGCATGGCCGCGGCCGAAGAGTTCCCCTCGAAAGGCACCGCCTTTTTGATGGGGGAGCAAATCGGCAAAACCGACATGCGCGATCTGCGTGCACTTATAGGCATCTCTTCCGCGGCGGTGCAATCGCGCATCCCGGACACTGAGCGAGTAGACGATCTAGTTGTCTCCGCAGGTTACGCTGTGCTGGGCCGCTGGCGGGAAGAATACCAGGACATGGATTTCTCCCGCGCGGATGACATCTTGGCCCAAGTTGGGGCCACCCACCTCAAAGAGCGCACCTGGGGAACCCTGTCTGAGGGAGAAAAGAAGCGCGTCGTCCTCGCTCGCGCACTCATGTCTAACCCAGAGTTGCTCATCCTCGATGAGCCGTCCGCAGGAATGGACCTGGGAGGCCGCGAAGACCTCGTGGGATACCTTGGCAATCTAGCCATGGATCCCGATGCCCCAGCGATAGTCATGATCACCCACCACGTGGAGGAGATCCCCTATGGCTTCACCCACGCCATGCTATTGGATGAGGGTAAGGTTGTGGCAAAAGGACTGATTAATTCCGTCCTCACCTCCGAAAATCTGACTCGCGCTTTCCACCAGCCCATTCAGGTGGACCGCATTGGACAGCGATACTTCGCCCGCCGAGCTTCTCTATGACCAATCCTTTTCATGACCGTCTCGATGCCATTGACGCCAGCGATACCACCGGCTTCCACGGTGGGCGCCTGGCGGCAACCGTCCTGCTCCTGCGGGACGGCGCTGATGGTCTTGAAGTGTGGGTACAAGAGCGCGCCCACACCATGCACAACTACCCGGGGCATTCAGTATTTCCGGGCGGCGGTGTAGACCCACGTGACTTTCCGCCGCGTTCCTGGGACTCGGGCGAGCTGTGGGCCGGAAAGTCTGTCATCTCCATGGCGCGCCGGATGGGGGTGACCAAGTACAAGGCCCACGCCCTTGTTTTCGCCGCTGCCCGCGAGCTCTTCGAAGAGGCCGGCACCCTTTTCGCCATCCGCGAGGACGGCATTGTCTCCAATGCGCGGCGCTATCACAAAGAGCGAAAACTACTAGAAAACCACACCATTTCCTTTACCGAATTCCTTAGCAATAACGGAATGCGCGTCGACGCCGATATGCTCCTTCCTTGGGCGCGCTGGGTAGGAAAGGGGAAAAGCCATTGGTTCGACACCTTCTTCTTCGTTGGGGTGTTGCCCTCCGGCCAAGAACCCGATGGGGATACCGATGAAGCAGACGATGCCGGATGGTTCTCCCCGCAGCTCATCCTGGACGGCTGGCGCGCCGGGCTGGTGCGCCTTGTCATCCCCACGTGGGCACAGATGCAAAGGCTGAGCAACTATTCCTCCGTACAAGAGGTCCTAGAGGACGCGTCCTTTTCGGACCTGCGCCCCGTCATTGGGGATCCACGCGAAGATCCCCGTTACCGCGAATTCTTTTCCACCACCCCTTTAGACCGAATATGAGTTATACCCCCGCAGAAGTCGACTTCCTTGCCGAACATCAAGAGGAAATAGCACACCTCGACCTCACCTTAACCAAGGCTTCTCGGCTCAAAAACACCGAAATCCTCAAAGCTAAGTTCGGTGAGTATGGCCGCGCGGTCATGGAGCTGGTAACCGCCCGCAGTTCCGGAAAGCTCCCGCCCGATTGGCTTATGGACGCAGACTCTGCCCAGCAAGCAACCCCCATCGAAGTGGCGGCGTATCGGACGAAATTCCTTGCCGAGCAGGGGGTGCGCAGCGTCCACGACGTCACCTGTTCCATCGGCACCGAAGGCTATAATTCTCCGCTCGACTACATTGGCTCAGACCTGGATGAATCACGGGTAAGAATGGCGAGGCATAACCTCTCTTCCGCCAAAATTTTCCGCGCGGATGCGCTGACGACTACTACCACTGCCGATGTTCTCCTTGCGGACCCAGCCCGCCGCGCCGGTGGCAGGCGAATCACGCGGCCGGAGGATTTGGTGCCACCGCTCCCGGAGGTCGTCGATAAGCATCGCGACAAAGAACTGGCCATCAAGTGCGCTCCTGGCCTTGATTTTAGCGAGTGGGACGGCCTCGTCACGGTCGCGAGCGTCGATGGTGGGGTAAAAGAAGCCTGCCTTTATACCCCAGGCCTTGGCAGCGGCCGAAGAGCGGTAATGATTCGAGGAAACAAGCTGGATGTCCTCGACGACCACGCAGGCAACCTACCCGATGCTGGAGACATTGGCAGTTACCTCATCGACCCGGATGGGGCCATCGTTCGAGCGGGATTGGTCCAGCACTACGCGGCCAGGGAAGGGCTGCATCAAATCGATCCACGCATCGCATACCTGACAGGAGAGAGGATTCCGGCGGGGACTTCGGGATTTCCATTCATAGAAAAAGTACCCCTAAAGAGATTAAAATCCGTACTTAAATCCTATGATGCGGGAAGCCTAGAAATCCTTGTACGCGGGGTAGAAGTGGACCCTGACCAGCTGCGGAAGAAGATGAAGCTGAAGGGAAAGAAACCATTTGCGGTCATCATTACGCGAATTGGCTCACAGGGAATCGCCTTGCTGTGTCAACCCCGAGTATCATCGTCCGAGGATAATTACGCAACATAAATATATCGGAAAGGTGAGTGCCCAATGCCAACTATCGTGGCTCTGGTCAAACACGTGCCGGATACGTGGTCTACCAAGTCTCTGAACGATGACCACACCCTGGATCGCACCTCCGTGGATAACGTCATTGATGAGGTTAATGAGTACTCCGTGGAACAAGCCCTGCGACTGCGCGACAATAACCCCGATGCGGGCTACAAAGTCGTAGCACTGACGATGGGGCCGGCCCAGGCCGACGAGGCACTGCGTAAGGCTTTGGCTATGGGCGCCGACGATGCCGTGCTCGTCTCCGATGATTCCTTGGCCGGAGCGGACGCGCTATCGACCGCTTGGACCCTCAATGCCGCGCTCAATCAGCTTGACGACGTCCAGCTGATCACCGCCGGCACCGAAGCTTCCGACGCCTCCACCGGCCTGCTTGCCGGCCTGCTCGCCGAATACCGCCAGCTGCCGGCCCTTACCGGCCTGCACAAGGTAGAGCTAGCTGACGGCACCCTGCAGGGCACCCGCGATGATGCGCGCGGCACCTGGGAACTTGAGGCGTCGCTGCCAGCGATCGTTACGGTGAACGATAAGAGCGACAAGCCACGATTCCCCAACTTCAAGGGTCTTATGGCAGCTAAGAAGGCGGAAATCACCACCTTCACCCTGGCTGACCTGGGCATCGAGGCCATCGCGCCGACAACCTCCGTGTCGGCCGCTGAGAAGCGCCCACCGCGCACCGCTGGCGAAGTTATTTCGGAGCCCAACCCGCAAGATGCAGCGAAGAAGATCGCTGACTTCCTGTCCGCAAAGAACTTGATTTAGGAGTAGATATGTCGCACGTTTACGTACTAGTTGAGCACGACGCGGACAACCTCCTTCCCGTTACCGGCGAGCTGATTACGGCCGCACGGGAATTGGGTACGGTGTCCGCAGTGGTCGTCGACAAGCAGGCCGATAAGTTCGACGCCGACCTTGCCGCCCTCGGTGCCGCACAGGTGGTTCAGGCAACGGCCGAGGATTATGAACAGCGTTTCCTTACCCCGGAGGTTGATGCCCTGCATGCGCTTGGCGCTGCGAACCCAGCGCCCATCGTGCTGGCTGCAACTCCGGCCAATAACGAGATTGCCGGCCGACTTGCGGCTCGCCTCGCCTCTGGCGCACTGGTCAATGTTAGTGGCATCGCCGCTGATGGCTCCGCCCAGATGAGCATTTTCGGTGGTTCCTATGAGACCACCTCTACTGCCGCTGGCCAGTGCCCGATCTACACCCTTCGACCGGGTGCGGTTGAGGCTGCACCACAGCAGGTGGAGGCGCAGCCGGCGCCGATGCCGTTGCCGGCCGCCACGGGCAAAGATGTCAAGGTAGCCTCCTTTACTCCGGCCCAGAAGTCCGCACGACCAGAAATTACCGAGGCCAAGGCAGTCGTCGCCGGCGGACGTGGCGTGGGCGACGAGTTCGGTGCCGTCGTCGAGCCGCTTGCCGACGCCCTCAGGGCCGCAGTCGGCGCCACCCGCGACGCCGTCGATGAAGGCTTTTATGACGCCGCGTATCAGATCGGCCAGACCGGTGTTACCGTCTCGCCCGACCTCTACATCGGCTTGGGTATCTCTGGCGCTATCCAGCACACCTCTGGCATGCAGACTTCCGGCACCATTGTGGTGGTCAACCAAGACCAGGATGAGCCGTTCTTCCAGATCGCTGATCTCGGCGTCGTGGGCGACCTGCATGAAATCGCACCAGCCCTGACCGAGGAACTGAAGGCGCGCCAGTAATGCCGTACTACTTTGACTATGCCGCTACCCAGCCGATGCGCCAGAGCGCGATTGACGCGTGGGTGGCGGCGGCCGGCTCCGTCAACTCCGGCGCGCAGTATGGTTCTGGCCGCAAGGCGCGGTCCGTGCTGGATGATGCCCGTGAAAAGGTGGCTTCCCTCCTCGGCTGCGAGCCCATCGAAGTCATCTTTACCTCTTCTGGCACCGAGGCGGACAATATCGCCATTCAGGGTCTCTACGCGGCTGGGCAAACAAACCGCATTATTTCTACCGATATTGAGCACCCGGCCGTGCGCGATACCGTCTCTAAGCTGGAGAAAACAGGAGCAGCTGTCGATATCCTTCCCGTCGACCGTTCCGGGCACATTGCAGGTCTATCGGCCCTAGACACGCTTGCCGACGTCGCTACCTGCATGTGGGCCAACAACGAAACCGGCGCCATTCAGCCCATCGAAGAGATAGCCACACGTGCGAATGCGACAGGCACACCCGTGCACGTGGATGCGGTGCAGGCCGTGGGCAAAGTTCCCATCAATTTTTCTGATCTAGGGATCGCCAGCCTCGCCGCCAGCGCCCACAAGTTCGGCGGCCCCCGCGGCATCGGTTTGCTTTTGGCCAAGCGCAGTCCTGCGCCCCAGCCGATTGCCTACGGCGGTGGCCAAGAACGGGGCATCCGCCCTGGCACCGTGGACGTGGCGGGCGCTTCCGGTTTAGCTGCGGCGTTGGAGGAATCCGTCTCTGAAATCACCACCCAGGGTGAGCGAATTGCTGCTCTCCGCAATAAGCTGCGCGACGGAATTCTCGCCACCATCGACGACGTAGTGGTCAACTCAGCCGAGCCGTGCTTGCCTTCCCACCTGCACGTCTCATTTCCCGGTGCTGATGGCGATAGCCTCATCATGCTGCTGGATTCCTTGCAGATCGAGGCCTCTACCGGCAGTGCTTGCAGCGCTGGCGTAAACCGCATGTCTCATGTGCTCGAGGCAATGGGCGTAAGTGAGGCGGAAGGAATCGGTTCCCTGCGTTTTACTCTCGGTAGGCTTACTTCGGAAGAGGATGTTGACTACGTCTTGGCTCATCTTCCGGAGGTTATTTCACGAGCCCGTTCCGTCTAGCTATCATTCCTTTCTTTCGCCGCAGCTCGCCGGGCGGCGATAGCTTGGCCTACCGTTAGCGCCCAGTTCTTGTTCTTGGGCGCTAGCGGTCCTTGGGGCTCATCGTATTCCCAGCGGCCATCGTCAAAGAGCCATACTATGTCTCCAGTATGTGGATCCATGATGTAGAAGGCACCACCATCGGTTTTGATGTTGTGGTGATGCTGGCAGAGTGATGCCAAGTTGCTCCCCGCTGTTTTCCCTCCCTGTGCATGGTCAATCCGGTGGTCCTTTTGGCAGTTCTCTGCGGGGCGATTACAACCTGGCCAGCGGCACACGCCATCGCGGCCTTCCACGTAGGCGCCAACGAGCGGGGGAGTAACGTAGCTTTCGCTCTCCATCCTTTTTGCAAGGTCCATATCCCGCGTCTGGGTGGGGCGCAGACTGTCAGCGGTCTCAGGGCTTATCCATCCGAATCCCCGGATAAATGCGGGAGCAGCCTCCTGGTCATCGGCTCGGTACATATGAAGAACCACTTTTGCCCGCGACTCAATTTCGCCCAGAATCAACTTGGCTAGGGCTTCAGCTTTTGTGAGGTTATGCTCTTTGGCTGCCTTACTAACGTGTTCATCGATGGCTAGCATGGTAGCTTCATCGAATTCCACTGCTAGCCCAGCCTTCCCGCCGAAACTGTGGTAGGTGAAATAGGAGTCGTTCCCTGCATCAGGCTCTTTATCTTCATTGGGGTGTGGGTCCTCCACAGCGATGAGGCCGTTTAGTTTTCGCCGCAAATTCGTATTCGAAGGCAGTACCTGACCGGGCTTCGTGGGGGTCAGGTAATGTGCAAGCTCTTGGTCTATCCGCTCGAGAATTTCGGTCGGGATGTCGCCCAGCTTGCTAAGCACGGCGTCGATAGTAATAAGACGAGAGAAATCCAGGAAGTAACAGGTTTCCTGGAGCGCCTTTGTGAGTGGTAGCTCTGCGAGTCGATAAAGGGCCATTGTTATGTCTCGCGTGCGCCGCTCGCTTAAGCCCGTGCGGGTGGAAAGTGTGTGGCAAGATATGTCGAAATCTTCTTCTAGGTCTGGCTTCACCTCATTCCAGAATAGGTAATCTTGTTTTCTGATTTCTGTGGCTTTAACTGCAAGCGGATCGTTGGGGTCATTGACTATGTAGTAGGCGTCCAAGATGAAATCCCCCGATTTGTAGAACATGTGTGCTTAACTCCATGGTGAATATTTTAAGCCGTGCCCTGCCCCTTTGCAAGGGGTAGGGGCAAAAATATGTTCTAAAGGGACGTATCCCAAGAAGGGGTGAAATGGAGGTGAAGAAAATTATCTCAAGTGGTGCGTGTTAAAGATGTGACAGGAGTGAAGACGTTGCTAGACTCACGCGCATGACATCAAAGAAGGCACTCCGAAAGAGCATTACTGCGGTGGTCACCGTGGCTGCACTAGCCGTAAGTGGTACCGCCGTCGCCCAGGCGGTGAGCCTCGGTGCACCTAAGGGCATTGACGTTGCAGCGCACCAGCATCCAGGCGGTACACCTATCGATTGGTCAAAGGTGCGTACCGACGGTCAGTCCTTTGCATTCGTGAAGGCTACCGAGGGCGGTGATTGGGTAAACCCCCACTATGTAGAGGATATTCAGGCGGCTAATGCTGCTGGACTCAAGACCGGTGCATACCACTACGCACGTCCGGCGGGCGACGCCAAGACTCAGGCGGCCAACTTTGCCGCGCAGATCGCCCTTGCCCCGAATCAGACATTGCCTCCTGCACTTGATATCGAGGTGGCGGAAGGAAAGTCTGCGGCACAGCTGGAGCAATGGATTGAAGAATTTACTAGCGAGCTCAAGCGTCTTACCGGTCGCACACCCATGATCTACACCTACAAGTACTTCTGGATGGGGCAGATGAATAACTCCCAGAAGTTCTCGGATATGCCATTGTGGCTCGCGGCCTACCAGGATCAAGCGCCCGATGCCGTAGGCGGTTGGAACAAGCTATCCTTCTGGCAGCGCTCTGGCTCCGGCAAGGTAGCAGGCATTCCTACCGACGTCGACATGAACCTGTTTAATGGTTCTAAGCAGCAACTACAGTCCTTCAGCGACGGCAACTACGTGGACGTCGGCGGCGCGCTCGAGCAGCTGGTGGTGAGCGATGGGCTTGACTTGAGCTCCGATAGTACGCCGCTCATCGGTGCTATTTTGGCCCTGGCGGCGGGGCTGATTGCGATTCCGCAGCTTGCCGACGCCGCCGAAAAGTCCGGCCTCGATCCCCAAGCGGCGGAGGGCTTGGCCAGCTTCGTAAAGACTCTGCAAGACAAGGATGCCCTTCCAGTGGAGGACCTGGGCGATATGGCGAAGGGCAACTTCTCCGTCAGCGACCTAGCTATCCTGCTGGACAATGCCGGTCACGTGAACAACGTTAAGTCAGGCAACGTCTCCGAGTCGGAGGTATCGGAAGCTAAGAATGCCGCCAAGAACGCCGGCGCTGACGTACCCGATTTTGACGCGGGACAAGTAGCTACGCTGCTTAATCGCGTACTGCAGTAGCACCGGTGAAAAACGCGCGGGTCCAGGCCTCGTCTTTGTAATGGGCGGGCACTGCCCCGCCTAAGAGTGCCTTTGCCAGCTGGGCGGCTTCGACGGAGCCCTCGGCTGGCATTTCTGTATCTGAGGCTACCAGGATGATGTTCCCGTAGCGCCGACCCTTGAGCATCGGTGGGTCCGCGATGACGGCGAGGTGGTCAAAAACTCGATCGAGGCCCGCCAGCTCGCTCTTTGCCAGCTGTAGATCGGAATGGTCGCCGCAGTTGGCTACGTAGAGGCCACCCGGCGCCAGCGACTGCTTTGCAGCCTGAAAGAATTCCACGGTGGTGAGGTTGGCTGGTGTCTTGTCGCCAGCAAAGACATCGCGGATGATGATGTCGCGGCTGGACGGAAGGAACCCCTCGGTTTCTGTGCGGGCCTCGCCGGCACGGATTTTGACGGTGGGGGAACGCGGGACGTCGAAAAGCGTACGCACCAACTCGCCCAACTTGGCGTCGAGTTCGACCACCGTGTGGCGGCTGCCCGGAAGCTTGCTGGCAAAATAGCGCGGAAGGGAGCATCCCGCGCCGCCTAGGTGGGTCACGCGGAGCTTATTCGCTGGCCGAGTATTGAGGTGCTCAACCGCCGCCGCAATCCAGCGCATGTACTCAAACTCCAGCTCCTCCGGCTCACCGAGCACAATGTGGCTGCTCGGCACGCCATTAACGTTGAGAATATAGGCGCGGTCGCGAAACTCATCCGGCACAACCTCGGCTGTGCCGGTAGAAATATCGTAGGTGCCGGTAATTCCCGGATCGGTGGAAGCTCGCTTTCTGCCCATGTCACACAAGCTTAGGGAATGGATTCGATTTAAACCGCGTTGGGGCTAGGGAGTAGACTTTCGGGCCTGTAGTCAAGGTGAAATGGGGAGCACAATGCGAGTATTGGTTGCCATGTCCGGCGGCGTGGACTCATCGGTTGCCGCCGCCCGTGCAGTAGAAGCCGGCCACGAGGTAATTGGCGTTCACCTCGCGCTGCACAAAGACGCGCAGCAGACCAGGGAGAAGGCCCGCGGTTGCTGCTCGTTGGAGGATTCGGCCGACGCCCGCCGCATCTGCGATAAGCTGGGCATTCCCTTTTATGTGTGGGACTTTTCGGAGGAATTCAAAGAAGAGGTCATTACGGAATTCGTGGATTCCTACGCCCGCGGCGAGACCCCCAATCCCTGCCTGCGCTGCAACGAGAAGATTAAGTTCCGAGCGCTGCTGCAAAAGGGCATGGCGCTTGGCTTCGATGCGGTTGCGACGGGCCACTATGCCACCATCGACGAAGACGGCTATATGCGCCGCTCCTTGGACGAAAATAAGGATCAATCTTATGTGCTCGGCGTGATTTCGGCTGAGGAGTTGGAGCACTGCTTTTTCCCCATTGGCGATACTCCTAAGCCGCAAATCCGCGAAGAGGCTGCTGCGCACGGATTTTCCACCGCGAAGAAGCCGGATTCCTATGACATTTGCTTCATTCCCGACGGCAATACGCAGGCGTTTCTGGGCGCCCGTATTGGATTGCGCCCCGGCATGATCGTGGATCAAGAGGGCACGGAGCTCAAGGAGCACGATGGCGCGTGGAATTACACCATCGGCCAACGCAAGGGCCTGGACATCAAGGCGCCGGCTGCCGACGGCCGCCCCCGCTACGTCACCGATATTGATGCTGCTACCGGCACGGTTACCGTCGGCGCCCGCGAGGACTTGGCCGTAACCTCGATTCAGGCCGATCGCCTGAAGTACCTCCACCCGGGCATGGATGGGGATTTCGAGTGCGAGGTTCAGGTGCGCGCACATGGCTCCGTGGTGCCATGTACCGCCCACGTTGACCGCGAGGCGGACGAGATGCGCCTCGAACTCAAGGAGCCGCTATCTGGTGTCGCCCGCGGCCAAGCGGCGGTGCTGTACTTGCCTTCGCCGGATGAGCTGGGAGACATCGTCATCGGCTCCGGCACCATCTGTGGAACTAATTAAGCACGCAGTTGGCAATGAGCTGATCTAGCGCTCGGACATCGATATTGGGGCCAATGTTGATTTTGAATTCGCCAGCCCTAGTCCACAGCTGCAGCTCAGCATTGAAGTCAAGGAGCTTTCCCGCGTTTTCCGTGGACCACATGTTGATGGAGGAATAGGGCAGGGAGTACATTTCTACCTTTTTGCCTGTAAGGCCTTGAGCGTCGCGGATGATGAGGCGCCTATTGGTAAATACGGCGGCATCGCGGACTGTCTTGAAAGCGCAGACGGGATATTCCTGTTTGGCCAAAACAGTGGAAATGTCCTGGGGAATTTCGCACTCGTTGTAGAAGGTCCAGCCGGAGTATTTTTCCACGCCCATAGTAAGGTTCCTTTCGAAGTGATACGTCGCGTATCGGATGGATAATTTTGAGAAATAATACTAGCGCCGAGGTGAATATGGACGCTTTTGGCTTAGGCCCTATGCCGGGATACTCCATGAGTGAGGCGGCAGACATCGTGATGGGTGAGACGGGTGGTCTCCCGCACCTTCCGCAGTTGCCGGACCGCGGGATTTATGCTGGGGCCATTGGGCGCACGGCGGGCTTGTTGGAAGCAGTCTCCATTGACCGCGGACCGCGCTCATGGGTGCTCAGTGATCGGCCGCAGCTCATCTCGCATCGGATTGTTGACCAGATGAGCCGGGATGTGGACGAGATTCAGGAGGTGTGGGGTGAGTCAGTTCCCCGTATCAAGGTCCAAGCGGTAGGCCCGTGGAGTTTGGCGGCCGCTGTGGAGCTAGGAAACGGGCACCGCGCGATTACTGATGCGGGTGCGTTCCGGGATCTGCGTGGTGCTCTGTTGGCCGGAATTAAGGAACACAAGGCGCAGGTGGCACAGCGTTTTGGGACAGAGGTTCTTGTGCAGCTGGACGAGCCCCTGCTTGCCGACGTCCTTTCAGGCACCCTTCCAGGCACCACCGACTTTGATACGATCAGGGCTTTTCCCGCGGACCAGGTCAATGCGACACTGGCGGAGTTTGGCGCGGACTACCTTCGGCTTCGCGAGCCATTATGGGAAGTGGCGGCGAAGACGGTGCTGCTCGATTTTGCTGGTCTAGCCTCGCCCGAGCATCTCGATGGCTTGGGGCAGTGGATTGATGGCGGCGCTCGCGTCGGATTGGGCGTGGCAGGGCAAGATGCTCGCACGGAGGCTATTTCTATTGCACAGCACTTCGACCGCATGGGGCTGTCGCGGGAGCGAATTCCAGAACAGGTTGATATCTTCCCGTGGCCGGTGGAAAAGGCCGTGGACAGCTATTCTTTTGCCGCTGAGGTGGCGGGCATCCTCATTCGCGACGCCGGCGATCTTTAATCGACGCGCCCGCGGCTATCCGTGGTGGTGAAGTATTCGCCCATATAGGGAATAACGTAGCGCAGCTTGCCGTGTGCGGTGGGTTCGATGAGGTCGGCGTCGATAAGCCGCTGGCGGGTGGCCGACAAGGAGCGTACGGTGCGGTCCATGTGGCCCGCGATGTCTGCGATGGTGGCGATGCCATCGACTTCGACTGCGGCCATCGCTTCTAGGAACTCCCGCTGCGCCGGCGGCAGGGCTAGCGTCGCAGGCTGGTGCACCTGCGCGCCCATGATCGATATTGCATCTGGGGCGATAGAGGCGATTGTCTGCTGGGAAATGCCGCCTTCTTGGTTGCGGCGACTGCGCTCCCATGCCAGTGAGCCGACCAATTGCACGAGGTAGGGGTAGCCGCGGGTGAGCGCGGCGGCGTCGGCAATCGCTTCGTGGCTAAACTCCAGCCCCGACCCCGAGGCCGTGTGCTCTAGGGCCTGCTCCGCATTGGCCGGCGACAAGGGGCCGAGCACGAATTTCTGGGCCCGGCGCAGGAAGGTTACCCCGGGCAAGTCCAGCAAGTGGTTGACCCCCTGCGGCAGGCCAGCGGCCACCAAGGCGATATCGATTTCATCGCGCACCAAGTCTTGGTAGGCCACGGCGATGGTGGTGAGGTCTTCGACGTCGGCGTCTTGAACCTCGTCGATGGTGAGGAGGACGCCGGTGCCTTTCAGCTCGGAGGAAAGCTCGCGTAGGCGAGTATTCAACGTGGGGGTGAAGGGGTCTTCCTTCTGGTGGTCGAAGCCAATCGATCCTACGCCGCCGATGCCGATGCGGCTGACCTTCTTCTTATCGCTGGGCGAAAGCCGCTCGAGAAGCCTCGGAATCGTGGTGTTGACCAGTTCCTCCACCATGGTGGAGCGCCCGGAGGCGCGTAGCGTTACCCAACCGCGCGCTTCAGCAATATCTTCCAACTCGTTGATAAGGACCGTTTTGCCGATGCCCCTAGCGCCGCTTAGGACCATGGAACGGGAGGCATTGCCTGCTGAACCATCGAGGGCAGTGCGGAAACTATCGAGCACGACGCCGCGGCCGACCCAGAACAGGGGAGGGGCGCCGAATGTCGGGCGGAATGGGTTGTCCATGCGGCTAGTGTAACCCGTTTTGTCGGAGATTTGGGAGACTTTCGGCTCGAAGTGGAGATTTGGGAGACTTTATAGGTTTCTTACTGTGGAGAGAGTCTAGGCGCCAAGCGATGGCACCGATATGAAGAGAGCCAGCGGCTACGAATGCGTACCACCATCCAAAATCTACTGCTCTGTACCACGGCATTGCAATGCCGACAAGCGTAATGATGGTGATCGTGAAGATTGCGTCTATAACCAGCATAGGGGAAGAAACTGGCTTCTTTAGGGTCTTCCATGCGGACCAGAGCTCGAACACAGTGATAGCGGCAGGGATTAATGTGAAGAGCATTGTGGTTTCCTAAATCCTCTCGAAAAGCGCTTCTGTGAGGTCTTCAGTTCCCGCTGGCGAGTCATTATTTGCGAAGGCAGCGCGATTTTCCTTCGGGTCAACGATGAGCATTGTGGAATAGCCAGAGGCACCGCCGTTGTGCCAGAAACTCTTGCCGTCATCATTCTTCTGCCATCCATAGCTAGTGTCACCATGTTCCATAAACCATGCAGCGAAAGCTGCCATGTCATGGGCGGTCGACCGAACGGCTCCGGCTGCGGCAGGGCATCCTTCCATCTCCCAAGGCTCAGCTTCTCGGCCTGCGGCCGTGAGCCCACGAGGGGCATCGTCAGGGACGGAACCTGGTGTCATAAGGTAGGTTTCCTTCATTCCGGCGAGTTTAAGGATTCTCTCGTGGAGCAATTGTTCGTATGGTGTATCGGCAGCGGTTTCTAAGGCGTGGCCGAGCAGTGCGTAGCCCAAATTGGAATAGGATTCTGTGCCACGATCTGCAAGCTTCGATTCGGTTGCTGAATCTACGATATCTTCTGTGGATACACCTGCGTACGGGTTTGAACCGGTGATGCTAGAGACAGCAGAAGAGAAAGTCATGGCTTTTGCCTGTCTGGGCAAACCCGAGGTGTGATCGAGTAGCTCACGAACTGTTACGTCGGAGACTGGTGAGTCACCGACCTCGAGGACTTCACCCATCGTGGTGTCGAGGCGAATTTTTCCCTCTTCTACTAGTTGGTGGGCAATTTCTCCGGTGAACATCTTGGTTACAGAACCGATCTCTACTTCGGTGTGTTCATTGGCGCCGAGTCCGGCGAAGGTGGCCTTTCCCTGATCAAGTGTGAAGGCTGTGAGGTTGTTGAAACCAGCTTCCGGGTGTTCCCGTAGGTGTCTAGAGAGTTCCGGATCTCCGGTTGCGGTATCGGCCATCGAGATTCGCTGGGGTCCAACGATGAGTAAGAAGGTGGCCGATACCACGGCTACGACGGCGGCGAGGACTAATTTGCGCATTAGTGAGCCTCGCTTGCGGTAATGATGGTCAGGAGAGGAACCACTCGGGCGGCTCGAATTGCGTATTTTCCGCTTGCCTTGGTAGTCCAGCCTGCGCTCGTGAGGGCGCTGAGGTGATGATAGGCCGTGCCGGTAGAGGTGACGATTTCTTCTTCGACAAGTTCTGTGGCGCTGGCCGGTGCGGTAAGGAGTCGGCGCAGGATGTCGCCACGAATCGGGTGGGCCAGAGCGGCAAGGCGGTCGAGGTTCTCGGACCAGTCGCCATGTGTCACTGCTTCTGTAGGTCGCTGCCATTGGTAGATATAGGAACTCTCACCGATAGTGAGGTTGCCACCAAAGATTACGGACCCCTTGGGAAGCTCTTCAGAAGGCTCGAGGGCATCCGCAAGCCACATGGTGGACTCGTCGGCGGAGGCTTCTATCGGGGTTGGTGTGGCGTGTTCGAGCTTAGCGACGCGCTCCTCGAGGGCTAAAACTCGGGATTCTATAGATTCCATAGTTCTAGAATTCCAAAACCCTAGAACTTTAGCAAAGCGTTTAAGAAATCAGCGGCCACGCCGTCGAGACATCCGAGGCATCGCGGCCCTTTCCCTCTAGGTACTTCTTAAATGCAGTCCGATCCTCGTACCACTTGACTGCCTGGAACTCCATGAGTTCGTTTTCCTCCATCTGCGCCAGGTTGGGGTAGTGCTGGCGAACCTGCTTCCACGCCACGCGGGCGGCCGCCAGGGCATCGGCAGTAGCTTCGTGGGCGTTGCCCAACTCGACGCCGTAGTGTTCGCACACTGCGCCGAGGGTGCGTTTTCCTTTTCGCCACTTATCGCTGACGCGGTCGATCACATAGGGGTCATAGACCGGGCCGGTTACCGTAAAATCTCCGGTCAGGCTGCGCAATACGGTGAGATCAAATGCTGCGTTGTAGACGATCAGCGTCAGGCCATCCTCCCATGCAGCCTTGATTGCCTCGACCGTCTCTTTGAGCACAACTTCGTGGGGGCGGCCCTCTGCGCGGGCCTTTTCCGTGGTGATTCCATGGACATTGGTCGCTTCCTGTGGAATTTCGATCCCGGGATCGGCTAGGTGCTCAATTTTTTGCACATCGCGGCCGTCAATGCGGACTAGGGCAGAGGTAACAATGCGGGCTTGTTTAGGGTTGGCCGAGGTGGTCTCAAGGTCGAAGGCGAGCATGCGGGAGGCGTCGAAATTCATGATTCGTACCTTAGTAGCTAGCCCCGACACGAGGGATAGCTACACTTGTGCAGCGTGACTAATCCAGTTGATCTGCACCGTGAATGGAACGACCTCGCGCAGGAAGTGCGCCGCCACCGCAATCTGTACTACAACGGTGAGCCGGCTATTCCCGACGCCGACTTTGATGCACTTTTTCAGCGCCTTCTTGCGCTAGAAGAAGAGCACCCAGAGCTTGCCGTGCCTGATTCGCCCACCCAGCAGGTAGGCGCCGCTCCGAGCGGCGGCGAAGATATTGAGCACCTTGAACGCATGATGAGCTTGGACAATGTTTTTAGCGATGGCGAGATGCAGGATTGGTTGGATAGAACTCCGGCACAAACTTATCTCACTGAGCTGAAGATTGATGGTTTGTCTATCGATTTGGTTTATCGTGATGGGCGCCTGACCACCGCTGCGACTCGTGGCGACGGCACGGTGGGCGAGGAGATCACTGCCAATGCACGCGTAATCGAGGATATTCCGCACGAGCTGACGGGGACTGATGAATACCCAGTTCCGGAGCTTATCGAGATCCGTGGCGAGGTATACATGCGCCCCGAGGACTTCGAGGAGATCAATGAGGAACGCGCGGCTGATGGCAAGGATAAATTTGCTAATCCGCGCAATGCCGCGGCCGGTGGACTTCGCATGAAGGATCCCACCGAGGTGAAAAAACGCCGCCTGAAAATGGTGTGCCACGGCTTGGGTGCGCGCGAGGGATTCTCGCCCAGCTCACAGCACGATGCCTATAAGGCGATTGCGGCTTGGGGGCTACCCGTTTCCCCGTATACCAAGCAGGTGCACTCAGCCAAAGAGGTTCAGGAAGAGGTGGCGCATTGGGCAGAACACCGCCACGACGCCATCTTTGAAATGGATGGACTCGTGGTCAAGGTGGATGATTTGGCTTCGCAGCGCGCACTTGGTTCGACTTCCCGCGCGCCGCGCTGGGCCATTGCCTATAAGTATCCGCCGGAGGAAGTAACCACAAAGCTCAAAGGCATCGAGGTGGGGGTGGGCCGTACTGGGCGAGTAACGCCTTTTGCCATCATGGAGCCGGTCTTTGTCTCCGGTTCCACGGTGTCTATGGCAACCCTGCACAACCAATCCGAGGTCAAGCGTAAGGGCGTGCTCATCGGGGATACCGTCATTATCCGCAAGGCGGGCGAAATTATTCCGGAGGTTCTTGGGCCGGTGCGCGAGCAGCGCGATGGTAGCGAGTATGAGTGGACCTTCCCTGAGAACTGTCCTGCGTGCGGCACGAAATTGGCCCCACAGAAGGACGGCGACGCCGATTGGCGTTGCCCCAATACACAGTCCTGTCCGGCGCAGCTCTCGGCACGCCTGGAGTATCTGGCTTCCCGCAAGGCGTTGGATATTGAGGCTTTAGGCGAGAAGGGTGCGATGGATCTGATCGACAACGGCATTCTCGTTGATGAGTCGGAGCTTTTTGAGCTCACCGCGGAAAAGCTATTGGCCTCAGATGTCTATACCGCAAAGAAGGACACCAAAGACAAGCGTTCTAAGAAGGAGGGCAACGTCAAGGTCAATACGGCAGGCCAGAACTTGCTAAACAACCTGGAGGAGGTAAAGGTACGCGACTTCTGGCGCGTCTTGGTCTCGCTGTCCATACGTCACGTGGGCCCGATTGCGGCTCGGGCGCTTGCTTCCCGCTATGGATCCATGGACAAGCTGCGCGCTGCGAAGACGGAGGAGCTTGCAGAGGTCGATGGCGTCGGCATGACCATCGCGCAATCCTTCCACGATTGGTTCGAGGTGGATTGGCACCGCACGATTGTGGACAAATGGGCTGCTGCGGGCGTGGCCATGGAGGTAGCGGCCGAGGATCACAAGGAGCAGACCCTCGAGGGTTTGACCATTGTGGTTACCGGCAGCTTGGAGAACTTCACCAGGGATTCTGCGAAAGAAGCTATTGTCTCTCGCGGCGGCAAGGCCACCGGTTCGGTGTCGAAGAAAACCTCGTACCTAGTTGCCGGCGAAAAGGCTGGCTCGAAGGAGGATAAGGCTCGCGATCTGGACATCCCAATTCTCAACGAGGCGCAATTCCAGCAACTGCTCGAAACCGGCGAAGTCTAATTCGCTTCAGTTACTTCAGGAAGCTGCCCAAGATAGTGCCGATGTGGCCCAAGTGCTCGACCTCGGAGGCGAGGTAGTCAGGGCCGCCGGTTCGCCCCATGGCGATGACCAATCCGGTATCGCCGAGTGGGGCGGCGGCGAGTGCGGAGTCAAGCAGGGACCAGCTTTCTGGCACCCACGCGTCGCGCTCGGGGTGGAGGACACGGGCGCTTTCGACCTCAATGTCGTGAGGAACGGTGCCGTCATCTTCTGGGGCGGCGTTGGAGGAGGCCAGGCGGCGGATAGGCTCGTTATTATCAATGACGATGCACCAGGTGGAGGTGAGTGCCTTCGGGATGGCCGCGACGACCTCTTCCATGGCCGCAGTGACATTGGTGGCATTAGCTACACGCGCGAGAAGCTCAATCTGGCCGCGGCGGTCCACTCGGCCGCTAAACGGGCGGATGGAGTCAATTTCCACGCCGTCGACGGAGGAGGCGGCGGTGATGAGGACATCGGCCATGGCGCCTTGGGGCAGCTCGATGACAATGTCATCCATAACGGTGCCGTCGGGGAAGTTTTCTACGATATCGACCGATTGGATATTGCCGTCGACGAGTCCAAAGGCGTCGGCAAGCTGGCCCAGGCTGCCAGGGGCATCGGGGAGCAGTACACGGATCAAAAAGGACAAGGTCTCGCACGCTTTCGGTAGTTTGTAGTCCCAGACATGATACGTGCGTCACAATGCAGGCTTCAAGCAACGCAAATTTGGGGTGACGCGGCAGCCGTCGCGGTAGGTGCAGTACCATGGGTCGTTAGCAATTCACATAGTACATGCATCGTGTGAATTTTTTGCACCCGCATGTCGATTATGCAGATAAAGGATGGAGTTCGCGTGTCTGAGATTTCGCGTGATGAGGTAGCCCACCTCGCCAAGCTTTCCCGCCTGGCCCTCAGCGAGGAAGAGCTAGCCCAGTTTGCAACGCAGATTGATGAAATTGTTGATTCCGTTTCCGCGGTAGGAAACGTGGATACCGAGGGTGTGGAGCCGATGAGTCACCCGCACTCCGTGGACGCCCCGATGCGCGAGGACGTTATTGTGCGCACCCTTACTGCAGAACAGGCTTTGGATCAGGCGCCGGCCGTAGAGGATGAGCGCTTCGTCGTGCCACAGATTTTGGGAGGAGAATAAATGTCTAACCTGACCGTTCCTGCGGAGGGCTTGACCTCCCTGACCGCCGCCGAGTTGGCGGAAAAGATTCACTCCCGCGAAATTACCTCCCGCGAGGTTACTCAGGCCTTCCTGGATCGCATTGCAGAGACCAATGAGGAGCTTAATTCCTTCCTGCACGTGGGGGCGGAAGAAGCCCTCGCGGCTGCCGACGCCGTGGATAAGGCCCTCGATGCCGGCGAAGAGCCGGCTTCTGGTCTGGCAGGTGTGCCCCTGGCGCTGAAGGATTTGCTCGTTACCACCGATGCGCCGACCACCGCAGCGTCCAAGATGCTGGAAGGCTACGTTTCTCCCTACGACGCTACCGTGACCAAGCGTCTGCGCGAGGCCGGAATTCCCATCTTGGGCAAGACCAACCTGGACGAGTTTGCCATGGGTTCTTCTAATGAGAACTCTGCCTTTGGTCCGGCTCATAACCCTTATGACACCGAGCGCACCCCGGGCGGCTCGGGCGGCGGTACCGCAGCTGCACTCGCTTCCGGCCAAGCGCCACTCGGCATTGGTACCGATACCGGTGGCTCCATCCGCCAGCCAGCCGCGCTGACCAATACTGTCGGTGTTAAGCCAACCTACGGTACCGTGTCCCGCTATGGCCTTATTGCTGCCGCATCTTCCCTGGATCAGGCCGGCCCGTGTGGCCGTACCGTCCTCGACACCGCGCTCCTGCACGAGGTCATTGCTGGCCACGATGCCTTCGATGCGACCTCCGTGGATAAGCCGGTAGCACCGGTTGTCGCCGCCGCACGCGAAGGTGCCAAGGGTGACCTTTCTGGTGTCAAGGTCGGTCTTATTAAGCAGTTTGAGCGCGATGGCTGGCAGGAAGGCGTGATGGAGAACTACCACGCCGCCGTTGAGCAGTTGCGCGAGCAGGGTGCGGAGATCATCGAGGTAGATTGTCCACACTTCGATGACGCCTTGGCAGCGTACTACCTGATTATGCCGTGCGAGGTCTCGTCCAACCTGGCACGTTTCGATGGTATGCGCTATGGCCTGCGCGCGGGCGATGATGGCTCCCACTCCGCCGAGCAGGTCATGTCCCAGTCTCGTGCGGAGGGCTTTGGCCCTGAGGTCAAGCGCCGCATCATGCTGGGTACTTATGCGCTGTCCGTGGGCTACTACGATGCCTACTATCTACAGGCGCAGCGCGTGCGTACCCTCATTGCGCAGGACTTCGCTCGTGCCTTCGAGCAGGTTGACGTGCTCGTTTCCCCGACCACCCCGACCACCGCATTCAAGCTGGGGGAGAAGGCCGAGGAACCGATGGCAATGTATAACTTCGATCTGTGCACCTTGCCGCTAAATCTAGCCGGCCTGTGTGGCATGTCTGTGCCCTCCGGTTTGGCAAGCGATACCAATTTGCCCACCGGCCTGCAGATCATGGCGCCAGCCTTCGAAGATGACCGTCTGTACAAGGTGGGCGCTGCCTATGAAGCTGGCCGCAATAAATAAGCGACTTCCTGTGGGGTCGCTGGCGATTCCATAAAGGTTTCTTTACCCCCGTTGAATTTATATTCGGCGGGGGTAAATTATTGGGCATGCATTTCAAGAAGACCGCACTATTTTCGTTGTCCGCCGCTGCACTGATGGGCGCGGGTATTGCCAACGCCGCGCAGGTGCCCTCCGTTGATCCCGGGTTCAGCATGACCGCGCCGACTCAGTCTGACCTGATTTCTCCGCTGCCGAAGGGCGCGGAGAAGCTGGAGCCCCAGATCGAGGGCCAGACCATCACTGGAACTCTCCACTCCGTTAAGGAAGAAGGCAAGCTTAGTGTTGAGTTTGCCAAGGACCACTCCTTGGTGATGAATGATGGCTGCAATACCTACACCTCTACCTACGAGGTGGCTAAGGATGGCACCATCAGCGTGGGCGAGTTCAACTCCACCCGTGCGGCTTGCGATGAGCACACCCAGCAGCTTTCCGACGCCCTGCTGGGCCTCTTTGAGTCCAAGCCTTCTTTCTTCAACCTCCCCGGCGGCACCGTAGCCTTGGGCAGCAAGGAAGCTGCGGCCGAGTTTACTGTTGACAAGTAAAAACTCGTAGCACACTAAAACTTAAAATGCGCACCATGTCTTCGGCCATGGTGCGCATTTTTGTGTGGGGGACTATTTGGCGTCGGAAAGCGCATAAGCCGCGCCCGCCGAAGCCGCGGTCACGCTAAGGACGGCTGGCCAAGCGCCAATCTTCTTAGCCAACGGGTGGGAGGCGCCGAATGCACCTAGGTAGAGTGCGCACAGGCCGGCAGTGGTAGCCGGGGTGGTTTTCTTGGCCCAAGAGCGACCCGCCCAGACACCGGCAGCGGCGAGGATTACGCCGCCCAGCGGGCGAATGCCGGTCTCGCGGGCGGTGACCCAGCCACCGATAAGGCCGAGGGTAACAGTGGTGGCGGTAGAAACGTCTTGGGGCTTTTTAATATCGATCATGGACATGTGACCAGTCTAGGTCGACATTTCTCGGCCCGCTAGACTCTAAGGCCATGACTGTGGAGACGCATCTGCCGCCCGAGCGCCAAGCATGGCGCGCCATGTTTGCATTGTCCCTCGGATTCTTTGTGTCCCTGCTGGACCAATCCATGGTGGCGGTGGCGCTGCCTGATCTGCAACGTGAGCTGAACGCAGGGGTAAACCACACCATGTGGGTATCCGCGGCCTATTTATTGGCTGTGGTGGTGCCGCTGCTCTTTGCCGGCCGCTTGGGTGATGTTTTAGGTCAGCGCCGGATGTTCTGTTTGGGCGTGGGCATTTTCGGGCTGGGTGCGGTGGCGTGTGCCGTGGCACCCACTGTGGAAGTACTCATTGCGGCGCGTGCCGTGCAAGGCATGGGTGCGTCCCTCCAGATGCCACAGACCATGTCCGTTATCAATCGCATCTTCGCGCGTGAGCGGCGTGGGCGCGCACTGGGCGTATGGGGCGTGATCGGCTCTGTAGCGGCACTTGCCGGTCCACTCGCCGGCGGGTTCCTTGTGGGGCACTTTGGGTGGCAGGCCGCCTTTTGGGCACACGTTCCCTTCGTGGTGCTAGCCATTGTCTTCGCGCTGCTGTGGGTGCCTGAGCTACCCGCGACCGCGCAGTCTATCGATGCGCCCTCGGCCATCGTTTCGCTCATCGCCTTGGCGGCAATCGTCTTTGGTATTCAGCAGGGCCCGGTGCTTGGCTGGGGTTGGACCATCTGGTTGATCCTGCTCGCTGGAGTTGCCGCTAGCGTCTGGTTTATTCGATTGCAGGCAACCGCCCAGGCCCGCGGGTCGAGTCCGCTGGTGCCGCTGGCGTTATTTAGTGACTGCAATTACCTGGCGGGCTCGGTAGGCATCATCGCAATGGGGTTTATGGCTGCTGCGGTGATGCTTCCCATCATGCTGTGGCTGCAGACCATGCAGGGAGTGCCTGCGGGCGAAGCCGGCATCATCGTGGCTCCTATGGCGCTGGTGTCTCTCCTGATATCTCCGCTGGCTGGAATCATGGCGGATCACGTCAATCCACGGATTCTTGGGGTAATGGGATTTTCTATCCTTATATTCTCGCTCCTTGCGGCATGGTGGGTCATGCAGGTTGACGCCCTTCCGTGGGTACTCGGGCTGCCTATTGCTGGCCTAGGTGTGGGGCAGTCGTTCATTTGGGGTTCCAACGCAGCCACCACCTTGCGCGATATCTCACCGGAACTTATGGGCGCTGCCTCCGGTGTGTACAACACCTCCCGCCAGGTGGGATCCGTGGTGGGAGTTGCCCTGGTATCCGCAGTTATGCAAACGGGTAGCCCAGAGGCGGCAATTATTAATTCGCTGCTTGTTATCGTGGCTGCGCTGGTGGTGGGCCTGGTTTCTGCCCTAGGTTTTAGGGACACTCTGCAGGCCTAAAAATCGCGCGCTAGATTGGTAGGCATGCGTCTAGGTGTTTTAACGTCCGGCGGCGATTGCCCCGGCCTCAATGCTGTAATCCGTGCGGTAGTGCGTACCGCGTCCAATGAATTTGGAGATACCGTTGTAGGTTATGAAGACGGCTGGGTGGGCCTGATGGAAGACCGCCGCCGCGATCTTTATGACGATGCGGAAATCGACCGTATTCTGTTGCGCGGCGGCACCATCCTGGGCACCGGCCGCCTGCATCCGGATAAGTTCAAGGCCGGCCTTGACCAGATTAAGTCCAACATGACGGATGCCGGGGTAGATGCTCTAGTCGCCATCGGTGGTGAAGGTACCCTCAAGGGTGCAAAGTGGCTTTCTGATAACGGCGTGCCGGTAGTGGGCGTGCCGAAGACCATTGATAATGACGTCAATGCCACTGACTACACCTTTGGTTTCGATACCGCGGTTTCTGTGGCCACCGATGCTATCGACCGTCTGCACACCACCGCGGAGTCCCATAATCGCATCCTGATCGTGGAGGTTATGGGCCGCCACGTGGGATGGATTGCCCTGCATGCGGGCATGGCCGGCGGTGCGCACTACACCGTGGTACCGGAAGAGCCTTTCGATATCGCGGAGATTACGAAGGCGATGGAACGCCGCTTCCAGATGGGTGAGAAGTACGGCATTATCTGCGTGGCAGAAGGCGCCCTCCCAAAGGAAGGGACGATGGACTTCGAGGCCGGCGGCGTCGATCAGTTCGGTCACCAGACCTTTAACGGCATCGGCCAGGTAATCGGCGATGAAATCAAGGCACGCACCGGGTATGACGTGCGCACGACCGTGCTGGGGCATATCCAGCGCGGCGGCACGCCGACGGCCTATGACCGCGTCCTTGCAACTCGTTACGGTGTACATGCAGCCCGTGCTATTCACGAGGGCAAATCCGGCATGTGTGTTGCCCTGCATGGTGAAAATATTGACCTAGTTCCACTCGAAGATGCTGTGGGCCAATTGAAGACGGTACCGGAATCGCGTTACCGCAACGCCCAGGCGCTCTTTGGCTAGGGGCATTCTGCATTCCGAATATTAAGATAGCGCTCCCACTGGGTGGGAGCGTATTCTTTTGTCCATGAGTATCGATAGCATGACAGATAATCGGGTAGAGACGCCCGCTGCGCCCTCCGCAGCACAAGACCGTCAAGCGCTCATTGCAGCGCTAGGCTTTCCCGTGCTCGTGATTATCGGTGGCGTGGTGGGATACCTCGCGCCAGAAACCGCAGCTTCCTTCGCTCCGCAGGTCACCCCGCTGCTGGGGATTGTCATGTTCGGTATGGGCCTAACCCTCAAGCCGGTGGATTTTGCTTTGGTGGCACGCCGTCCGCTGCCCGTTTTCATTGGAGTGGTAGCGCAGTTCGTTATTATGCCGCTGGTGGCGCTGCTGGTAGTCGCGGTGATGGATCTTCCCGATGCTGTAGCTGCCGGCGTTATCCTTGTAGGATGCGCGCCCGGCGGTACGAGTTCCAATGTGGTGTCTTATCTTGCGCGCGGTGATGTGGCTCTGTCGGTGATCATGACGTCTATTTCCACCCTGTTGGCGCCGGTTCTTACCCCTTTGTTGACCTTGTGGTTGGCGGGGGAGTATATGCCAGTCTCCGCTTCAGCCATGGCGGGGTCCATTGTCAAGGTAGTTCTCATTCCCGTCGTTGCCGGCATCCTTATCGGCATGCTGGTTCCGCGCCTGGTGGCAAAGATTAACGTGGCATTGCCGTGGATCTCGGTTGCGGCTATTTCGGCCATTGTGTGCATCGTGGTCGGCGGCGCGCACGACACCATCGCTACGGCGGGTGCGCTGGTCTTTGCGGCCGTAGTTGCCCATAATGCCTGTGGCTATCTGCTGGGCTACATTGCAGGAGCGGTCACCAAGCAGCCGATCGCCGCGCGGCGCACCATGGCCGTCGAGGTGGGCATGCAAAACTCCGGCTTGGCCACCTCCCTGGCATCGACCTATATGAACCCATTGGCCGCCCTGCCAGGTGCTGTCTTTTCGGTGTGGCACAACCTCTCTGGTGCGGTGCTTGCAGCCATCTGCCGCTATTCGGATTCCCGGAAGTAGGGGCGGAAGAACTGCTAAAAATTAATCGTGACCGCAGGGTAGGACTCGTCTACATACCAGGGCTCTTTTTGCACGCTGAGTGGGGGCTGGCCTTGCTCGAAAGATAGGGTGTCGCCGTCTTTGACGGTGGCGCCTTGCAGAATATGGTCTGCGATATTGGCCAGCTTGTAATAGAGATCGGTGGGATCCATGGTTTCGGTGGCTGCCTGGACTTCCGGGTGTCCGGTTTGGACCAGCCCAACGGTATAACCCAAGATTTTGTTTTCTTTTTGGGTAAGCCACACCGGAGCGATGTGCATTGGTGCAAGGTTATCCCGAACGGCCTCGAGGAAAGTATTCGGCGCGATAGAAACGTTGCCGCGCGGGTTATGGACTATCAGGCAGTCGGGGTGCTCGGCTACCACCGCAGTGGCCTTGGAGAGTAGCTCAAGGTGATCGCGGCGGGCCTCGCGGAATTGCTTCGCGCGATCATTTTCGGTCTCACGGGGAAGGACGGATACGAGGATTTGTGCGGTGGCGGAATCGAGGCCGCGGGCATCCGCGCTCAAAATGGGGTGGAGGCCATAGCTATCGCGGGTGGGTGGGGTATCGACGGCTTGGTAGTGCAATAAGAAGGAATTATCAAGCTCGGCCATGATGCTTCCCGGGTTCTTACCCGGTGTGATTTCTCCCAGGCGATCGCCAAAAGTGGTGGTCAGGCGCTCGCTTACCTCCTCAGGGGTAGGGGCAGTGCGGAAGACTGCGATGTTGATCAATGGGGCATCGATAAGCGCGGCATCAACGCTATGTGGTGTAGCCATAATATTCAGCTTAGGGGCGTGAGCGCGCGGGCGCATGGACGTATTAAGATGGCACGCATGACTGCTGCGATGTATGACCTGATGGACTTCGATGAGGTCCTAGAAAAGTTCGAACCGGTAATGGGCATGGAAGTCCACGTAGAGCTGGATACGGAAACCAAGATGTTTTCTACCTCTCCTACGAATTTCAACGCAGCGCCTAATTCCAACGTTGACCCGGTATCCCTGGGCCTTCCCGGTGCGCTGCCGGTAGTTAACTCCAAGGGCGTGGAGGGTGCCATCAAG
Organism: Corynebacterium sp. CTNIH16; assembly: GCF_032821655.1. Lineage (NCBI taxonomy): Bacteria > Bacillati > Actinomycetota > Actinomycetes > Mycobacteriales > Corynebacteriaceae > Corynebacterium > Corynebacterium sp. CTNIH16. The sequence goes on from NZ_JAVBIG010000003.1 coordinate 126,832, forward strand.
ATTGGGCTTGCGCTTAATTGCTCCATTGCGGAGTCCTCACGCTTTGCCCGCAAAAATTACTTTTACCCGGACCAGCCGAAGAACTACCAGATTTCCCAGTACGACGAGCCGATTGCCTATGACGGCTACCTGGACGTTGTGCTGGAGGACGGCACCGAGTGGCGCGTAGAAATCGAGCGTGCCCACATGGAGGAAGACACCGGCAAGTTGACCCACCTCGGCGGTGCGGACGGTCGTATTCACGGCGCCACGGCGTCCCTGGTGGATTGTAACCGTGCGGGTATTCCTCTCATTGAGATTGTTACCAAGCCGATCATTGGCGCCGGTGAGCGCGCGCCTGAGGTGGCTAAGGCCTACGTTTCCGCGCTGCGCGAGCTCGTTGCAGCCTTGGGCGTTTCCGACGCCCGCATGGACCAAGGCTCCATGCGTGTGGACTCCAACCTGTCCCTGCGCCCGGTGGGCCAGGAAGAGTTTGGTACCCGTACCGAAACCAAGAACATTAACTCCCTGCGTTCCGTGGAGCAGGCGGTTCGCTTCGAGATGCAGCGCCAGGCGCAGGTGCTCGAAGATGGCGGCACCATTGACCAGGAAACCCGCCACTATCAAGAGACCGATGGCACCACCTCCAAGGGTCGTCCGAAGGAAACCGCGGAAGACTACCGTTACTTCAATGATCCGGATCTGCCGCCGGTCATCGCCCCGCGCGAGTGGGTAGAAGAGTTGCGCCAGACCCTTCCGGAGCTGCCATGGGTTCGCCGTGCGCGCATCCAGGAAGAGTGGGGCATCAAGGATGAGGAGATGCGCGACCTGGTTAATGCCGGTGCCCTCGACCTCATCGTGGATACCGTCGAGGCCGGTGCGAAGCCAGACGAGGCACGCTCCTGGTGGGTTTCCTACCTAGCCGGCAAGGCCAACGAGCAGGATACCGATCTTGCTGGCTTATCCATTACCCCGCAGCACGTGGCGCGCGTTATCGCGCTCGTCAACGAAGGCAAGCTGACCACCAAGCTCGCGCGTAAGGCCGTCGATGGTGTGTTGGCGGGCGAGGGTGACGTCGACGAAGTCGTCGAAAAGCGTGGTTTGGAGGTCGTGCGCGATGACGGCGCCATCGAGAAGGCTGTAGATGACGCGCTGGCCGCCAACCCGGACATTGTGGAAAAGTACCGTGCCGGCAATAAGAAGGTCACCGGTGCCATCGTGGGGGCGGTCATGAAGGCCACCCAGGGCAAGGCCGATCCGGGCCAGGTCAATAAGCTCATCGCAGAGAAGTTGAACTAAGCCCCCCAAAGAATCAGCCGCGTTTTCCCTCCTCAACGAGAGGGGCGTGGCTGTTTTTAGTTTTCCTCCCCTGCCGGAAGTGGTGATTATTTTCGTTAGGCGAGGTCAGTGGGATTACACGTAGGGTCGTGGGCATGACAATTAAGAGCAAAGTATTGCAAAAGGAAAGCCCTGAAGCACCATTCAAGGTCGTAGAAATCGAGCGCCGCGATCCGCGCGAAGACGATGTGGTCATTGATATCAAGGCTGCAGGTATCTGCCACTCCGATATTCACACGATCCGCAACGAGTGGGGCCAGGCCCACTTCCCCCTGACGGTGGGCCATGAGATCGCCGGAGTTGTGGAAGCTGTGGGCGATAAGGTCACCAAGTTCAAAGTGGGCGACCGCGTGGGCGTGGGCTGCCTGGTGTACTCCTGTGGCGAGTGTGAACAGTGCCGCAACGGCCAGGAGCAGAACTGCCTGAATGGCAATGTGGGCACCTATAACTCCGAAGACGTAGACGGCACCATTACCCAAGGCGGCTATGCCCAGAAGGTAGTAGTCAACGAAGGCTTCGTGTGCACCATTCCAGAGGGTATTGACTTTGACGTCGCAGCCCCGCTGCTGTGCGCCGGAATCACCACCTATTCGCCGCTGGCTCGCTGGCAGGTTAAAGAAGGCGACAAGGTTGCCGTAGTAGGCCTGGGCGGCTTGGGCCACATGGGCGTGCAGATCGCTGCGGCAAAGAGCGCGGAAGTAACCGTGATTTCCCGCTCCCTGCGCAAGGAAAAGGAAGCCTATGAGCTGGGTGCAAAGCATATTCTGGCCACCGGTGAAGAGGAAGACTTCTTTGCCAACCACCGCGGCGAATTCGACGTCATCTTGTCCACGATATCTGCCCGGTACTCCCTCGATGACTATCTGCAGCTACTGAAGCCGCGCGGCATCATGTCCGTTGTCGGACTTCCGCCGGAGGAGCTGGGGATCCATATGAGCAGCCTCGTCGGCGGCGGCAAGGTGCTTACGGGTAATAATATCGGCGGCATTGCAGAGACTCAGGAGATGCTGGACTTCTGTGCCGAGCACGGTATCGGCGCGGTTATTGAAAAGATCGGCGTCAACGATGTTGATGACGCCTATGAGCGCGTGGTGCAAGGCGATGTAAAGTTCCGCTTCGTGATTGATACCGCGACCTTCGACGACTAAAGCGTTAGGTTGATTTCGATGCATCCCCAAATGTGATTTATCACAACATCGGTATGTGCCAGTAGGTGTTTAACGGGTCACTTACGTACCATTCCTTAAGGAACGCATATCGGTGTTGTGTTGCCCACGTGCTGGGGGAGTGGGGGACAAGGGGCTGCGCGCACTAGTATGCGAGAGATATTCGCTACAAAAGTTAGGCAACTGTGTCTTCTAAAAACATTATCGCCATCGCTATGTCCTTCGTGGGCTTGCTGGTCGGCGCCGGCTTTGCCACAGGCCAAGAGGTGGTGCAGTACTTCACCGCCTTTGGTTCCTGGGGTATTCCCGGCATCATTATCGCCGCACTCGTCATGACCCTTGCCGGTACCGTGTTCTTGCAGCTGGGCAGCTACTTCCACGCTTCTGAGCACAACACCGTATTCCGCAATGTCACTCACCCGATCGTCTCCAAGTTGCTGGACGTCGCGGTCATCATCACCCTCTTCGCTATTGGCTTTGTGATGTTGGCCGGCGCGGGTTCCAATATGGAGCAGCAGTTTGGCTGGAAGACTTGGATCGGCTCCACGCTCATGCTGGTCTTGGTGCTTATCGTGGGCATGCTCGACGTGGACAAGGTATCCAAGGTTATCGGTGCTGTAACACCGACCATCATCATTGCGGTCATTGGTGTAGCCATCTACACCGGACTCAATATGCCGGATGACATCGGCGCCGCTATGGACGCCTCCAGCCAGATCGACACCCCGATTGGTAACTGGCTCATTTCCGCACTCAACTACAACGGCCTTGCCCTGATGCTCGCTGTGTCCATGTCCCTGGTTATCGGTGGCGATAATATTAGCCCGCGCGAAGCCGGTTGGGGCGGCGTTGTAGGCGGCGTCATCTACTCCATCATGATGGGCCTTGCCGGATTCTCCTTGCTAATGAACTCGGACCAGGCGCAAGGCTCCGATATTCCGATGCTGTCTTTGGTAGATAGCGTTAACCCGACCCTCGGCTCCATCATGGCGGTCATCATTTATTTGATGATCTTCAATACCGCCATCGGCATGTTCTACGCGCTGGGCAAGCGCCTATCTGCCGGCCATGAGAAGCGCTTCCCGGTTATCTTCGTTATCGGCTGCTTGGCCGGTTTCGCTGTTTCCTTCGCCGGCTTTAAGACCCTGATGAACTACATCTACCCAATCATTGGTTACATGGGAATCCTCATGGTCGCCATCTTGGTTTTTGCTTGGTTCCGCAGCCAGTCGCAGATCCAGGATGAGGCCGTGCGCCGCGAGCGCGTACGTTCACTTATGCACCTGAAGCTGAACCCCAACAAGGATTATGACGCTGAACGTTATGATGACGAGATTGGCCAGCACATCGAGGACTCCAATATGGATAACGAGGCCCTCTATGATGAGCTGGTGGATGAGGTCACCGAGGAGCTTGACGGCGACGATGACGTGGACTTTGACAAAAAGGAGTACGCAGAAAAGCGCCACGACTACTCCTATTACACCGAACGCGACGCGGTAGAAACCGACCGTACGCCGGAAGAAATTGAAAAGTGGGTCGAAGAAACCGGCGCATCCGGCGACCCGGAAGAAGATGAGGATCTGCCACAGGCTGACAATTCCAAGAATTAAGCGGACAATGGGTGCCATGAGCATCTATGCACCCGCATCTGACCGTTATGATTCGATGGAGTACCGCCGAGTAGGCAACTCTGGGCTGAAGCTGCCGGCCATTTCCCTTGGCCTATGGCAGAACTTCGGCGACGATCGTCCCCTGGCCACGCAGCGCGAAATCCTGCGCGCGGCGTATGACCGGGGGATTACTCATTTCGATTTGGCCAATAACTACGGCCCTGAACCAGGTGCCGCGGAGGACAACTTCGGCCGCATCTTCGCCCGCGATTTCCGCCCCTTCCGCGATGAAATGATTATTTCTTCCAAGGCGGGTTGGGTAATGAATGATTCGCCCTACGGTTTCGGCGGCTCTCGCAAGTACCTGGTGAGCTCCTTGGACGCTTCCTTGAAGCGCATGGGCTTGGACTACGTGGACATCTTCTACCATCACCGTCCGGACCCGGACACTCCGCTGGAAGAGACCCTGTACGCACTGCGGGATATCGTGGCCTCCGGCAAGGCTCTCTATGTGGGCATTTCCTCTTATGGTCCGGAGCTTACCGCGGAGGCCGTGGAGTTTATGGAAGATGAAGGCTGCCCGTTGCTGATTCATCAGCCCAGTTATTCCATTCTGAACCGCTGGATTGAGCGCCCGGGCGAGGATAGCGAGTCGCTGCTTGATGTCACAGCGCGCAGCGGCTTGGGTGTCATCGGCTTTGGTCCACTAGCGCAGGGCATGCTGACAGATCGCTATATCGACGGCATCCCCGCAGATTCGCGCGCGGCGAAGAATGAGACCCTGGAAAAGGACTGGCTCAATGAGGAAAACCTTTCCATGATCCGCTCGCTCAACGATATTGCAAGCAAGCGCGGCCAGTCGCTGGCCCAGATGGCCATCTCGTGGGTGCTGCGTGATCAGGGGGATCGCACGCTTACCTCGGCGCTGCTGGGTGCTTCTTCGGTGGAGCAGCTCGAGCACAACTTGGGCGCGCTGGACCAGCTTGACTTCAGCGCAGACGAGCTGGCTGCGATTGACGACGCCGCGCATGACGCCGGCATCAACCGCTGGGCGGGCGCCACTGCGTCGCGCGTTCGCGGCAACTAGGCGGGCTGGATCCCGGCCCTAGAGCAGGAGTAACTTGAGCGTTAGGCCAATCATGATGACGCCGATGCCGAAGTTGATCCAGCGCCACACCGTGGGGCGGGACAACACGTGGGAAAAACGCGCGGCACCGAAGCCGATAAACGGAAACCAAGAGAAGCTGGCACAGATTGCACCCACGGCGAAAAGCCAGCGCCCTGACTCACCGTATTGGTTGGCAATGCTGCCGAGCATGACCACCACGTCCACGTAGGCGCCTGGGTTAAGCCACGTTAAGGCCAGGGCGGTCAATAGCGGCTTAACCCAGGAAGGGGAGCGCTTGATCTCGACGCGAGTTGCGGTCTTGGTCGTGCTGCGTGTCTGAGAGCCATCGAAGGAAGCGATTTCCTGCGGTACTTTCGGCTGTGTGGATTCCACCTCGATGGCTTCGCCTTTGGTCTGGAGCGCATCGCGGAAGCAAGTAAAGGTGAAATACGCCAGGTAAGCGGCGCCAACATATTTCAGAACCTGCAGGGCGTTGGGGAATTTTTCTACCAAGTAGCCCACACCTGCTGTGCCGGAGGTAATCAGGATGACGTCGGAAAGCGCGCAGACGGCGATAATGAGACCAATATGATCGCGGCGGATGCCGAATTTGAGCAGCATGGCATTTTGCGGGCCGACGGCCACGATGAGCGATAATCCTAGAAAGAAACCAGCAAGCACGATGGACATGCCTTCCAGTGTGAATTCCCGGCCTGAATTAGTCCAGTTAATGAATCTACAGTTGGTTTAGAATAGCTTCATGAACCCGGTGCACTTAGAAACATTGCTCGCCATCGTGGACGAAGGCAGCTTCGATGTCGCCGCTGCTGTACTCGGCATATCGCCGTCTGCGGTAAGCCAGCGAATCAAAGCCTTGGAGTCGAGCACGGGACGAGTACTCCTTCGCCGTGCCACCCCAGTAACCGCTACGGAAGCAGGGGAGATCCTTGTGCAGTCCGCACGCCGCATGGCGTTGGTGCAGGCGGAAACGGATGCACGCCTAGGCCACCGCTTGGCTCGGGTCCCGCTCTCTGTCGCGGTGAACTCGGATTCTCTAGCGACATGGTTTCGTAGGGTGCTTAGCGATACCGCGCGGCGGGGTGATGTCGCCCTGCGGATCCGGATTGAGGATGAGGCCCGCACCTTAGCCATGCTGCGGCGGGGCGATGTGCTTGGCGCGGTAACGAGGGAAGCCACGCCGGTCTCGGGCTGCGAGTCTAGCTTTTTGGGTACGATGCGGTACTTCCCAGTCGCGGCACCACATATTGCAGAAAGCTTTCATAGCGGCCACTTGACCTGGGAAACTATGCCCCTTGTAGGCTATGGGCCCAACGATCAAGTACTGGATGATGCGATGCGCGAGCGCTTCATTGATTCGGCCGTGGTGCGTGCCCGGGTTTCGCAGATTCCTTCCTCCGAGGGCTATCTGGAGGCCGTTCGAGTCGGCCTGGGATGGGGATTGCTGCCCCAAGCCCAAGCTATGCCATTATTGGCAGCTAAGGAGCTAGTGCTTCTCGACGACTCCCCGCTCGATATCGACCTTTACTGGCAGCGTTGGCGCTTGGAGTCAGAGGTTTTGGGTGAACTTACGCGTTCGGTAATCGAGGCCGCAAGCGACTTGGAAGCCCTCTAGCCAGTTTGCTGCAACGGCGCGCCGTGGCGGGTACCACAAAAGTGCAGGCACGTGCCTTAAGTTGGAGCTATGAGCGATAAACAGCCGGATAAAGCCACACCGTTTGATGAAGACATGGACGTGCCTACCTATAACGCGAAGCCTGCAAGCAAAGAATCCGTCTCCAGCGAGAAGAACTCGAAGCCGGGCCTCTTCGAGCGCGCCGGCCGCGCCGAGCCGCAGGAGATCAAGCCTTCCCAAAGGCAGCAGGACCACCCTGAAACCGAGGTTATGGCCTACTCCAGCGCGAATGAAGCCGCGCGTCAGCAAAGTGGCGCCAGCGAGGAGACCGTAGCATTCGCGCAACCGGAGGAAGCCACGCCGGGCAGTGCCGAGGAGGAATCGGCACTTGCTACTGCCGACACCCCCGCGGAAAGCACCCTCAGCACTGAAACCGCAGAGGAGCGCGAGGCCCGCCTGCAGGCGGAACAAGAAGAAAAAGAAGGATATCACCGCTACGGTCGCCGCGGCACTATCGACTTTGGTCTGCTTTTCATTCGCATCGCACTGAGCGCCTACCTGATCATTGCCGGTGCAAAAACCTTTTTCGAGCTCGGTGATAGTCAGGGCTTGTCCGGTCTAGAGGGCGACTTTGCTAACTATGCCTGGGATACCGCACTATCCATTGCGGTTCCGACCATGCAGCTTATCGCTGGTGTATTCCTGTTGCTGGGTCTCATTACGCCTCTGGCTGCCATGCTCGGATTGGTAGTGACCGGCTTTACCGCTGTGCATGAACTAGCGCAGGCCGGCGCCGGCTTGGACGTCTTTAGCTGGCCAGATTCGGTCTGGCTTTCCTTGGTCCTCTTTGTCATCGCAGTAGGCCTGCAGTTTACTGGCCCGGGCTTTATTTCCCTAGACTTCAAGCGCTCCTGGGCACGCCGCCCGCTGGGCACCTCCTGGGTCTTTGTGCTTATCGGCGTAGCGATTCTCGTAGGACTCTGGTTCTTCGGTGCGGGAGTTAATCCGCTGAACTAATCGCCAGTAGATTATCCGTCGCACTCGCGGCGGATTTTCTTTTACCCCTTGCTTTCTCGAGTGGAAAGTATGATACTTTCTAAAGTGGAAAATAACGGAGAACCGAGGACGAAAGGGATGGCGACTATGGGTGACAGCGTGCACGAGGCACTGGCCTTCAATGAAGAAATGGAGCAGGACCAGGGCGCCAAGCGGAAGACTGGGCTTAATGCTTTGTTTGCTGCGGCGCTAGCGGGACTGTGGTTTGTCCTGAGTCAATTTGGGAAAGGCATGCCGCTGTGGTTATCCCTCGGAGTCATAATTGCCTGCCTGGGTGTAGGCCTCTGGGTAGGCGCTAAAAAGCGTGACGTGCGTGCAGGCTATAGACAAAATCCTTTTGACCAGCCGCAGCCGGATAAGAAATACTATTTCGGATTTTTTCTAATATTTGCCCCTACGTTTTTCCAGACTTTTCTCGAAGGGCATATGGTAATTGCGGGCATCGTATTCACGCTGTGGGGCTTGGGTGTGTTTTGGGCTCTCAATTCGGGAGCAATGGATATGTCCACGCGTGATCATGGAGATGACAAGCAGGCGAGCGGTGATGAGTGAGCTTGATCCAGTAATTCACCCGCTCAACCGATTTAAGATTTGTGCGGTACTTAATGCTGCCGGGGCGGTGGAAGGCGTCATTAATAAGGAGATGCGCTTTGCAGCGATCCGGGACAAGGTGAATCAATCTGATGCCACGCTTTCTAAGCAACTAAGCGCCTTGGAAAAGGAGGGTTATATCAGCAGATTTCGCGAGTACGGATCCTCGCGGGGTAAAGACACGGTGTGGGTGATGCTCACGGCCAAAGGTAAGGCGGCATTCGACTCGCATCTTTCGGCGCTTAAGACGCTAGCGGGTCAGGAGTAGCGGTGCGTGCCGGTCGGCTGCGCCGGGCAGCGTAAAGTGCGGCCGCATAAAGCGCGACGGATAGCACGGTTAGCCAGAGGAAGTCATCTACCCAAAACTTTTGGTAGCGCTCCATGGCGTGGACATCGACTTGGTCGCCCCACCACCACTTGGGCGGGACAGTAAGCAGCATGCCCGCCCAGGCGAGGAGTACGGTAAGCAGGCTGCCCGCAGCCCATCCCGTAGATAGCCAGCTCCAGGCACGGTAAAGGAAGACTGGGATGATGAGCGTGAGCCAGACCCAGTGGTGTGACCAAGAAACGGGGGAGATGAGCAGGAGGGTGAGGGCGGTGACCAATTGGGCGTCGACAAGCAAATGCTCCTCGCACAGTCGCTTAATAAGCCACGCCGCGAATGCAATGACCACGAGGGAGGCGGCGATCCATGCAATGTTGATAGCCAGCCCATTTGCGTCCATGGCCTCCGAAGAAGAATACATGCGCTGAATGGCGCCCTTGATAGAGCTATTGGACTGGTAATCGGTCCCCACGCCGAAGTCGCCGCCAGAGCCCATATCGAGCAATTTGGAACTAAAGAACTCCACGAATGCGCCCCAGCGGAAGGCCGCGGCAAGAAGTGTGGCCGCGACAGCGGAAAGGAGCGCTGTGGCAATCTGCTTCCACTCCTTGCGCACAAGGAAATAAAGCAACATGGCCAGAGGAGTTATTTTGATGGCGGCCGCTAGACCGACCAGGATTCCCTGTGGCAGGAAACGCCGGCGCGGAACGAGGTCGAGGACTACGAGCGCCATGACCACGATATTGATTTGGGCAAAGCCGTTATTGAGGTCAACCGGCTCAAAGCGCAATACAATTGCCCACGTAATGGCGGTGACGGGCAAAAGGAACTCTGGCTTTTTCAGCACTGCCTTGAATACAAGGTAGAGGCAGAGGAGCACGAGAAGGTCAGAGAGGACGACCACGATGTCGCCTGCCATGTCGTGGTCAATGCCATCGAAGGCCGTCAGCGGAACCATGACCAACGCGCCGAAGGGTGGATAAATAAAGGGCAATTGAATATCGCCAGCCAGCATGGGTTCGCTGTAGACAGAGCGGTGTTCAAGGAAGGCCTTGACGCCCTCGCGGTAGATCACCATATCGATGGGGAAGTCCGTGATGTGGATGTCTTGAACGATCTTCCTAGCGCCAAGAATGAGTCCCAGTAAGGTCAGGGCATAACGGAATAACGGGGCACGCGCGAGTTTCATCGCAGGATATCTTATGCGATTTGCAGGCAAAAGGCGCGCACCCCACCGAGGCACAGCAATTTAGCAGCTATCTCCGGCTAATTCACATAACCGTCAACTACGCGTACCGCGCCGCGGTCGGCAGAGGCTGCCATGGCCGCATACGCGCGCAGCGCCTTGGTGATCGGTCGGTTGCGGCTCACTGGAGTCCAGGGGTGCTCGCGCAGTTCTTGGGCAGCGCGGCGGCGCTCCAGCACGTCCTCGTCCACATCCAGGGTGAGTTGGCGCTCATGGATGTCGATGGTGATGGTGTCGCCATTTTCGATGAGCCCGATTAGGCCCTGGTGGGCCGCCTCGGGGGAGATGTGGCCGATGGAAAGGCCGGAGGTGCCGCCGGAAAAACGGCCGTCGGTAATCAAGGCGCATGCCTTGCCCAACCCGGCGCCCTTGAGGAAAGAGGTTGGGTGGAGCATCTCCTGCATGCCAGGGCCGCCGGACGGGCCTTCATAGCGAATGACGACCACGTCGCCCGGTTGAACCTCCTTATTGAGGATGATAGATACCGCTTCTTCCTGGGACTCTACGACTCGTGCAGGGCCGGAGAAGGTCCACAGCTCTTCTTCGACGCCTGCTGCCTTGACGATGGCCCCGTCGGGGGCCAGGTTTCCGCGCAGGACAACGAGGCCGCCGTCGGAAGAAAAGGCATGAGCGGCGTCATGAATGCAGCCATTAGCGGCGTCAGTATCGAGCTCGTCCCAGCGGTTGGATTGGGAAAAAGGTTCGGTGGTGCGCACGCCGCCGGGGGCGGCGAGGTAAAGCTCACGGGCCTCATCGGTGGCGTGCGGGTTGCGGATATCCCAGTCATCGAGCCACTGCTCGGCGTTATCGTACAGCGCCGTATGCACCTTCAAGTTCAGGTACCCGGCGCGGCGAAGTTCTCCCAAGATGGCGGGGATGCCGCCGGCGCGGTGGACATCCTCAATGTGGTAGGTGCCATTGGGCGCGACCTTGGACAGGCAGGGCACGCGGTAGGAGATGTCATTAATGTCATCGAGGGTGAAATCCACCTCGCCTTCCTGTGCGGCTGCAAGCGTGTGGAGGATGGTGTTGGTGGATCCGCCCATGGCCATGTCTAGCGCCATGGCGTTGGTGAAGGCTTCCTTGGTGGCGATATTGCGGGGGAGAACGGATTTGTCCTCCTCGCCGTAATAGCGGCGGCACATATCGACGATGGTGGAGCCGGCCTTTTCAAATAGGCTGCGGCGAGCCGTGTGGGTGGCAAGGGTGGTGCCGTTGCCGGGCAGCGCCAGGCCGAGTGCCTCGGTCAGGCAGTTCATGGAATTGGCGGTAAACATGCCAGAACAGGAGCCGCAGGTGGGGCAGGCGGATTCCTCCACCTGGGTCAAGCCTTCATCAGATACCGCGTCGTTTGCAGAGGCGGTAATGGCGGTGATGAGGTCGGTGGGGGCGTGGGCTACGCCATCAACCACGACGGCTTTGCCGGCCTCCATCGGTCCGCCGGAGACGAAAATGGTGGGAATGTTTAGCCGTAGTGCCGCATTGAGCATGCCCGGGGTGATTTTATCGCAGTTGGAGATGCACACCAGGGCGTCGGCAGTGTGGGCATTGGCCATGTACTCGATGGAATCGGAGATGATTTCGCGTGAAGGCAGCGAGTAGAGCATGCCGCTGTGTCCCATGGCGATGCCATCATCGACAGCGATGGTATTGAATTCCTTCGGTACGCCGCCGGCCTCGCGTACGGCGTCGGCGACGATATCGCCAACGTTTTTAAGGTGTACGTGGCCGGGGACGAATTGCGTATAGGAGTTGGCAATGGCGACGATCGGCTTGCCAAAGTCATTTTCCTTGGTGCCGGTGGCCCGCCAGAGGGCGCGGGCTCCAGAGGCTTGGCGGCCGACGGTAGTTACTTTTGAACGCAGCGGGAACATGGTTTTCAGTCACCATTCCTTCAAGGATGTGGGGGGAGTGTAGGCGGCGTATTTAGTTTTCGGCCGAAGGCTTGAGCTCGGGGTGGCGCTCGAGGTAGTCCTCATACTCTTCTTTGCTGAGGAGGACTTGTTGGCCGTCACGGTGGACAATTACCACCTTGTCATCTGCCGCTTCACGGCCCTGGGTAAGGGCGTCAGGGATGCGGCCCCGGGAGGCTTCCGAAAGTCGCGGGAGCGAGTTAAAGGTAACGCCGGGCATGTTGTGCTCCGCGCCGGCCTTGGTGCGGGCGAAGGCGCGGGCGCGTTGGAAGCCGATTCCGGCAAAATCGTCCCATGCGATCTGGATATTTTTCCGGAATGCGTAAGAGATAGCGATTCCAGATTCGGAGACTTTGGTACGGGATTTTATGACCCACCACAATCCGAGGATGGGGATAATGAACAGCCACGCGAGGTATTTGGGAGCCCATCCGATGCTCAGCAGAGCAATAGCGGACAGGATGAGGATGCCCAAGATGTGGTCGCGGGATGGCTTGAAAACCTCTGCCTGGGTGGTGGACTGACGAGGTTTGTTGTCCTTAGGTGGTGGAGTCATAGTGTGCAAGCCTAATTCACTAAGGCCGGCAAGGGCGAACCTATTTTTCAGGCGTGTCTCACCAGGTGGGAATATGATCCCAAAAGGGGGTAATCTCCACGAGTGTAATACCTATCAATGTATAGTCATGCCCATGATCATTATTCGACTTCAGGTAGTACCAACGCGGTGGTGACCGCGACGCCTCATGACGTCGACGCATTGCGCCCCCGCAGACAGAAAAGTCCGCGGGGGCTTTGTTCATATCTGGAGCCGGTGCCAATGATGATCAGGACCAGTAATAGACCATTCCAAGGAGCACATTAACCGTGGTTACGACAACTTCGCCCACGCCCGCTTCGGTGGCTGCGGCCTCACGCGCCCACGCTCCGGAGCGGATGAGTGGTGCCCACGCCATTGTCCGCACTCTCGAAGACTTGGGAACCGATATCGTCTTCGGCATTCCAGGCGGTGCCGTGCTTCCTCTATACGATGCCTTGCACACCTCGACCAAGCTGCGCCATGTGCTCACCCGCCATGAACAGGGTGCCGGCCACGCCGCCGAAGGCTACGCCCAAGCTTCCGGCAAGGTAGGCGTATGCATTGCCACCTCCGGGCCGGGTGCGACCAACTTGGTGACAGCGCTTGCCGACGCCAACCTGGACTCCGTTCCCATCGTTGCCATCACCGGCCAGGTGGGCAGCAACCTCTTGGGAACCGATGCCTTCCAAGAGGCCGATATTCGCGGCGTGACGATGCCGATTACCAAGCACAACTACATCGTGACGGAACCGAGCCAGATTCCAGCTGCCATTGCAGCCGCATTCCATCTGGCGTCTACGGGCCGTCCAGGGCCGGTCTTGGTGGATATTCCAAAGGACGTGCAAAACGGTGAATTGGAGTATTCCTTCCCGGCTACGTTTGATCTGCCTGGATATAAACCGACAACCAAGCCGCACCATCGCCAGATTGCGCAAGCGGTTGAGCTCATTGCACAGGCAGAAAAGCCGGTCATCTATGCCGGCGGCGGTGTCATCAAGGCCGAGGCGGCCAAGGAGCTGCGCGAGTTTGCGGAATTCTCCGGAATCCCTGTCGTGACTACGCTCATGGCCTTGGGGGCCTTCCCAGAATCTCATCCGCTCCACATGGGCATGCCGGGCATGCATGGCACTGTCCCTGCAGTTGCGGCCATGCAGCGAGCTGACCTGTTGATTACTATCGGCGCGCGATTTGATGACCGAGTAACCGGTGATACCTCCACTTTTGCCCCTGAGGCCCAGGTAATTCATGCTGATATTGACCCGGCTGAAATTGGGAAAATCCGCGACGTTGCCGTGCCAATCGTGGGCGATGCCCGCAACGTGTTGGCAGGTCTCTTAAAGGAGTACCGTAAGAACTCCGCGGTGAAATCTCCGGAAGTAGGCCCATGGCGGGATTACCTCGATGGACTCAAGGAACGGTTTCCCCGTGGCTATGATCCCACTCCGGATGGGCAGCTCAATCCCCAATTTGTGCTGGAAAAGCTGAGTGAAACCGTAGGTCCTGAGGCTATCTACTGTGCCGGTGTGGGACAGCACCAGATGTGGTCGGCACAGTTCATTGATTTTGAGCATCCACGCTCTTGGATCAACTCCGGCGGTGCCGGAACCATGGGCTATGCCGTGCCGGCGGCCCTCGGTGCCAAGGCAGCATGCCCGGATAAAGAAGTGTGGGCGATTGACGGTGACGGTTGCTTCCAAATGACCAACCAGGAGCTCACCACCGCGGCATTGGAGGGCTTTCCGTTTAAGGTTGCCGTCATTAATAACGGCAACCTCGGCATGGTCCGTCAGTGGCAGACGCTATTCTTTAATGAGAACTACTCCAATACCAAGCTGCGAGAACGTGATGTCTATACCCCAGACTTCGTCCGCTTGGCAGAGGCGCTGGGATGCGAGGCCATCCGAGTCACCTGTGAGGAAGAAGTAGTGCCGGCCATTGAACGGGCCCGCGCAATCAATGACCGCCCAGTGGTCCTTGACTTCATCGTTGGTGAGGATGCCCAGGTCTGGCCAATGATTGGTGGTGGGGCGTCTAACGAAGAAATTCAATATGCCCGTGGCTTGCGCCCGCTTTTTGCTGACAATGAATCGGCAGCAGAAGCTCCTGCCGATATCGACGAGACCATCCAGGAGGTATAGGCATGGCACCCAGTGACGTTTCCCGGCATACTCTGTCGGTCCTGGTAGAAGACGTCGAAGGGATCCTGTCCCGTGTGACCGGCATGTTTTCCCGGCGTGGGTACAGCATCATTTCGCTGGTTTCTGCCCAAACGGAAAATCCAGGGATTAACCGGCTAACCATCGTGGTCGATGCGTCCGAAAGGATTATGGAGCAGGTAACCAAGCAGCTCAACAAGATTGTGCCGGTCATCAAGGTGGTGGAGCTCGAAGCGGACTCGACCGTGGCGCGAGCCCTGATGCTGGTCAAGGTGGCTGCAAATAACGCCAACCGGCCGCAGGTGGTCGATGCCGTTAATATCTTCCGTGCCCGCGTGGTAGACGTGGCACAAGAATCCGTGGTGGTGGAGGCTACCGGTACCCCTGGCAAGCTAGCGGCGCTTCTCGATGTCCTGGAGCCCTTCGGCGTGCTTGAACTGGTGCAGTCTGGTGACGTGGCCTTGGGGCGTGGTCCCAAGGCGATGGCACCCCCGCGAAATTAAATCCCACTATATGGGCGCTGCGTCTCGCACAGTGGTATAGTGCTAGGTGGGACGTTAACTCATTGAACTTACAATCACTACAGAATTGAGGACTACGACATGGCTATTGAAACCTTCTACGACGATGATGCGGATCTGTCTATCATTCAGGGTCGCAAGGTAGCCGTTATTGGTTACGGCTCCCAGGGGCATGCACACTCGCAGAACCTGCGCGATTCCGGCGTCGAGGTTGTTATTGGTCTGCGTGAAGGTTCCAAGTCTGCGGCCAAGGCTGAGGAAGCAGGCTTTGCGGTCAAGACCGTTGCAGAGGCCGCCAAGTGGGCAGACGTAATCATGCTGCTGGCACCAGATACTTCTCAGAAGCAGATCTTTGAAGATGAAATTGCCCCCAACTTGGAAGACGGCAATGCGCTGCTGTTTGGGCACGGCTTGAATATCCACTTTAAACTGATTGAACCGCAAGCCAATGTGACCGTTGGCATGGTTGCACCTAAGGGGCCAGGCCATCTGGTTCGCCGCCAGTTCGTTGATGGCAAGGGCGTTCCGTGCCTCATCGCTACCGAACAGGATCCTAAGGACGAAGGCCACGATCTGACCCTGTCTTATGCAGCAGCCATCGGTGGTGCGCGTGCCGGCGTTATCCCGACGACCTTCGAAGCAGAGACGGTTACTGACCTCTTTGGCGAGCAGGCTGTCCTGTGCGGTGGCGTAGAGTTCCTGATTCGCACCGGCTTCGAGGTTCTGACTGAGGCTGGATACGAGCCAGAAATGGCCTACTTTGAGGTGCTGCACGAGATGAAGCTCATCGTGGACCTGATGTTTGAGGGCGGCATCGCCAACATGAACTACTCGGTATCTGATACCGCCGAGTTTGGCGGCTACATTTCTGGCCCTCGCGTTATTGATGCTGATGCCAAGCAGCGCATGAAGGATATCTTGTCCGATATCCAGGACGGCACCTTCACCAAGCGCCTGCTGGCCAATATTGAGGGCGGCAACAAGGAGCTGGAGAGTCTGCGTGAGGAATTTGCACAGCACGAAATTGAAAAGACCGGCACCAAGTTGCGCGATTTGATGAGCTGGGTCAAGAACCCGCTGGATGCTACTGCCTAGGAACAAAAGGCGGTGTCTGTAGCGCACACCCACGGTGAACAGGCATGTTTACCGTGGGTTTAGCTTTATTTGTTTCAGGTAAAACTCCAGTGCGGGGAGTAGGATGAGGGCCATGGGTTTTACGACGCCAAGCTATGATCTCAAAGACCTCTTTGCACGAATTGATCGCGGGGATATCCAGTTACCTGACTTCCAGCGCAGTTATGCCTGGGATGAAGATCGTATCCGTTCTCTGATTGTTTCCGTGCTGCGCGGCTATCCCATTGGCGCGCTCATGGCTCTTGATACCCGAAACGAAAAGATGCGCTTTCGTCCCCGTGCCCTAGCCGGCGCACCTGAAACCGGCGTCGACCCCGGCTTGCTCCTTTTGGACGGGCAGCAGCGCCTGACCACCCTATATCACTGCTTCAACGGCGAGGGCTTCGTAGACACCACTGACTTCCGCAAGAAGAAGATTCACCGCCGCTTCTTTATCGATATTCGCGCGGCCGTTCGCGGAGATCTAATGCCGGATGATGCCATCTTCGCGGTCAATCAAGACGGTAAGATTCGCTCGCACTTTGCACCAGCAATTGAGGGCGATGTCCTAACGCGCGAAGATGCACTAGAGAATATGTGCATTCCCGTGGCTTCTTTGCTCAGTGAAGACGGCGTCGGCATGCTTTTTGAACTTGCGGCGACCAAGCAGGAATACAGCGCCGAACTGGCTGCCTTTAATAATCGCATCGTTCGACCTTTGTCCGGCTATGACCTGCCAATGATTCGACTTTCCCGCGAGACGGAGAGAGCCGGAATCGGCTCGATTTTCGCTCAAGCGAACTCGGCCGGTTTGCAGATGGACGTATTCGATCTGCTTACCGCCGTCTTTGCCTCTGAGGACCCCAGCTTCCACTTGGCCGCTGATTGGCACGAAGTGGAAAAGGACCTGCGGAAGTCTCCAGCCTTGGACGGAATTGGCCGCACCGAGTTTCTCTCCGCTGTATCGCTTCTGGTCTCCGGTGAAAAGGGCTGTGCCGGTGGCC
Source organism: Corynebacterium sp. CTNIH16 (assembly GCF_032821655.1). NCBI lineage: Bacteria > Bacillati > Actinomycetota > Actinomycetes > Mycobacteriales > Corynebacteriaceae > Corynebacterium > Corynebacterium sp. CTNIH16. The sequence continues at coordinate 144,171 of NZ_JAVBIG010000003.1, forward strand.
AGCGCGAGGATATTTTGAAATTGTCATTGGCGGAGTACAAGTCGGCAGCCAACAATCTGCGCATCACCTTCCGCGAGGTATCAGAGTTCTTGGCGCAGCGCTGCATCCTCAGCATGGACCAGGTTCCGTTTAATGAGCAGATTGTTCCCCTGGCAGTCATTATCGCCCGCTTGGCCAAGCGCGGGGGAGCGCTTTCTACCGAGCAGTCTTGGAACCGTATCAACCAATGGTTCTGGTGTGGCGTCTTTGGCGAGCTCTACGGCTCTTCTGCGGTGCAGCTGCGCGCAGCTCGCGACGTGGATGAGGTCACCGAATGGGTAGCCGGTGCAACGGATGAGGCGCCGAAGACCGTTACCGATGCCACCTTCCGTGAATCCCGTCTGCTTTCCGTAGATGGCAAAGATGGCGTATGGCACGGACTCTATGCCCTCCTCATGGCGCGCGGCGCGAAAGACTGGCGCACCGGAAAAGCCTTTACCCGGCATACGTTTGAAGAGCTCAAGCCAGGCTTTTTCCCTGTGTTCCCGCTCAATTGGTGCAAGCGTCACGGCGTCGATCCCGTCTTGGCTGAGTCGGTGATGAACTACACCCCGATGGGCAAACGAACCGAGGTAGTGCTCGACGGTTTCGCCCCCAACCGCTACCTTCCCCGCGTTCAGTCCAAGTCCATCATGGAAGATGCGCAATTTGATGAGGTGCTAGCATCCCACGAAATGAACCTGGACTATCTGCGCGCATCCCAGCCGCGTGAATTCCTTGCAGACCGCCGTCACCGGTTCTTGGACATCGTGGAATATGCTTTAGGCAAACCCGTTATCCGCGATGTGGATGAAGCAAACCTGTGTGGTGGAGAGGAAGGTCCGCAAGCTTTTGATCGCTAAATCTGTGCGCTTGGCCGCTACAGTGCTTGTTGCTTCTCTAGCGCTAGCAGCCTGTGGCACTCCGGTCACAGAATCCAAGCTGGTCAGGCGCGGTCTGTCCGATTTGGATGAGTCCGAAATCGATCTCAGCAAGGCCAAGGCGGAAAACCAAAACCGTCTTATTGATCCGAAATTTGATGGCAAGTTGGTCATTGTTAATGACCCCATTGGAATTGAAGCCAGCCGCCTATTTTTTGAAGATTCGGATTCGCTTGTCCTTTTTTCCCCGGATGATAAATCTATTCTTCGTGCAGCAACCTTGGCGGTAAACCAGCATTTGCCGGCGGTGCAGTATGACGATGCTAGGCGTTTGGAAATCCATAAGCTGCTCACGGACTTGGGAGTAAGTCGCCTCGTGATAGTCGGTGACGTGCCGTGGGCGGAAACCTCTGGTGAATTCAGCGTGATCAAGGATCCAGGAACGCATAGGGCACTAGGGGAGTTCACGGCATTCCAGTATGGTTCCAAGGTGGTAGCCTCGCCGGAGCAGATGGTAAAGGATATCGCACGGCTGGATAAGACTCCCCATATGGAGCTGCGTCCTGCCTGGGTGCCGTATGAAGGCGAACTTGATGCTGGCGAGGAAAAGAATCAACCCATCCCAGCACAGTCCCGCAGGGACGGCCAGATGGCGCCAAATATCGTTGCCACTAAGGATAGCCCCATCGCGAACGTTATTACTGCGGCAGCCTACGGTGGAAGAGTTTTGGTCATGCCGACTGCCGATCCGCTAGCGGATAAGCACAGCATGGCTGCTGTAGCGGGCCTAGAGGACGGCGCCTTAGTAGCCTTGGGGCCGGAATTCGGTCGAGTGAAAGAATTTAAGGAAAAAATCAAGCAGGGCACTCCTGACTGAACTACACTTCCTTGACACGCGGACAACCCGCGTGCACCGCATTTCACTTAAGCGAAGGAAGATATGTCGAAGCCGGTAGTCCTTATTGCCGATAAATTAGCCCCGTCCACGGTTACGGCCTTGGGGGACTCTGTTGAGGTCCGTTGGGTGGATGGGCCGAATCGCGCCGAGCTCCTTGCCGCGGTTCCGGAAGCCGAGGCTTTGCTGGTGCGCTCTGCCACAACCGTTGATGCAGAGGTATTGGAAGCGGCCACAAAGCTCAAAATTGTGGGCCGGGCCGGAGTAGGACTGGATAATGTCGATATTCCGGCGGCCACAGATAAGGGCATCATGGTGGTCAATGCGCCAACATCGAATATTCACTCTGCGTGTGAACAGGCCATCGCACTGCTCTTAGCGACGGCGCGTCAGGTACCAGCGGCCGACCGGTCTCTGCGCGAAGGGGAGTGGAAGCGCTCTTCTTTCAAGGGCGTAGAGGTCTACGGAAAGACCATCGGCATTGTTGGCTTTGGGCACATTGGCCAGCTTTTTGCCCAGCGTATGAAGTCCTTTGAGACGACCATTATCGCGCACGATCCCTATGCCAACCCAGCTCGCGCGGCGGCGTTGGGCGTGGAATTAGTTGAGCTAGAAGAGCTGATGTCGCGTTCCGATTTCGTGACCATTCACCTGCCAAAGACTTCGGAGACGGCCGGAATGTTTGATAGGGAACTTTTGGCCAAGGCGAAGCCAGGACAGATTCTCATTAACGCAGCGCGAGGAGGTTTGGTAGATGAAGCGGCTCTGGCTGAGTCTATCGAGTCGGGACATCATCGAGGTGCGGGCTTTGACGTTTATGCCACGGAACCGTGCACTGATTCTCCGCTCTTTAAGCTGCCGCAAGTCACCGTGTCCCCGCACCTAGGCGCCTCCACTGTAGAGGCCCAGGACCGTGCGGGAACCGATGTAGCGGAGTCTGTCTTGAAGGCGCTTGAAGGAGAGTTTGTGCCGGATGCGGTCAACGTCTCTGGCGGGGCAGTGAGAGAAGAGGTTGCTGGTTGGTTGGACCTCGCCCGCAAGCTAGGACTTACTGCTGGCCGCCTTTTGGGTCAGGCCCCCGTTGCCGTCGAGGTGGAGGCCTGTGGCGAGTTGTCTACCGAAGACGTGGAGGTGCTAGGACTTTCTGCCGTCCGAGGTCTGTTTAGCGGCGTGACTTCGGAGCCGGTGACCTTTGTCAATGCAATGCAGATCGCGAATAGTCGTGGGGTAGAGGTGGAGGTTTCTACTAATGCGGAGTCCAAGGGGCACCGCTCTTCCCTGCAGGTGAAGGTTATTGGTGCCGATGGCGAGATCTCCTCGCTCACCGGCGCACTTATCGGCATCGATGGAACCGAAAAGTTCATTCGCATTAACGGCCGCGGCGTAGATATGCGTGCTACCGGTCGCAACCTCTTCTTCCGCTACGCGGACGCCCCAGGTGCATTGGGAACGGTAGGCACCAAGTTGGGCGCTGCGGGAATTAACATCGTGGCGGCCGCTCTTACGCACGGTAAACAGGAATCTGATGCTGTGTTAATTCTGCGCGTGGAAGCCGAGGTGCCAGAGCATCTCATCGCCGAAATTAATGCGGCCTTGGGAGCTGAATGCGAACAGCTGAACATGGAAGCATAGGGCTGCGGACTGTAACAGAATCTCAACCCGCGTGGTGCTAGGTAGTTTCCTGCGCTACGCGGGTTTGTTTTGGTAAGGTAATTCCATATCCACTCTGTGAGAAAGGAATCTTACATAATGAAACTTGCGGTGATCGGCGGCGACGGAATTGGACCAGAAGTGACGGCCGAAGCGCTCAAGGTGCTGCGAGCCGTTCGCTCCGATATCGAGACTACCGAGTATGACCTCGGTGCGCGGCGTTATCTGCGCAATGGGGAGCTTCTCACGGACGCTGATTTGAAGAGCCTGCGCGAACACGATGCGATCCTATTGGGAGCGATCGGCGCCCCAGGTGAGGTGCCACCAGGCGTCTTGGAGCGGGGGCTGTTGCTTAAGATGCGGTTTGCGCTGGATCATCACGTGAACCTGCGCCCCTCCAGGCTCTATCCCACCGCTTCCTCGCCGCTTGCTGAACCGGGCGATATCGATTTCGTTGTGGTGCGCGAAGGCACCGAGGGTTTGTACTGTGGAAACGGCGGTACCTTGCGAGAGGGAACTGAGTACGAGGTGGCCAGCGAGGTATCGCAAAATACTCGTTTCGGCGTGGAGCGTGTAGTGCGCGATGCGTTTGAGCGGGCAGCGCAGCGCCGTAAGCATCTGACCTTGGTGCACAAGACAAATGTCTTGGTCAATGCTGGTGGGTTGTGGCAGCGCACCGTTAATGAAGTCGCCGCCGAGTTTCCCGAGGTTCGGGTGGATTACCAGCATATTGATGCTGCAACCATATATATGGTGACAGATCCGGCGCGCTATGACGTTATTGTCACCGATAACCTTTTTGGAGACATTCTCACCGATTTGGCGGGCGCGGTAACTGGCGGTATTGGCCTTGCTGCTTCCGGAAACATCGATGCCTCTGGCATGAATCCTTCCATGTTCGAGCCGGTGCATGGTTCTGCGCCAGATATTGCGGGTAAGGGGATTGCAGACCCAACGGCGGCAATCTTGTCCGTCGCCATGCTTCTTCGTCACCTGGGTGATGAGTCTAATGCGCAGCGGATTGAGGATGTGGTGGCACAGGATGTTGCGCACCGCGATGCCGAGCCAATAAAGACCGTTGAAGTCGGTGACCGGATCGCCAAGCTTCTCGTCACATAGAGGTCGGCCTTTTATGTCAGGCGCTTGCCGACGCCTCAGGCGCCCAGCGTTTCCTGGCGTAGTCCCTAGTAGGGCCAGCAATGGCAATTAAAGGGGAAAGGAAATTTACTCAAATTAACTAATTAACACCGTATCCTTTGCACACATGTAAAGGTGGCTATTGAGTAGGATTACCGCTATGCGTTTAGGACGAATTGCACACCCAGAAGGAATCTGTTTCGCCGTTATCGATGGGCCAAAAGACGCCCCAATGGAAGAGCTAGTAGCAAAGGAAATTGCCGGCACGCCCTTCACCCCACCGGAGCCGACCGGTCGCGAGTGGAAACTTAACGAGGTTCGCCTGTTGGCGCCGACCCTTCCCACCAAGGTGGTAGCGCTTGGCCGCAACTATGCGGACCACGTTGCTGAGGTTTTCAAAAAGTCTGCTGATAGCCTGCCTCCCACTATTTTTATCAAGCCATCTACCGCGGTCATTGGCCCGGATGCCGCGATCAAGATCCCGGACTACGCCACCAACGTCGAGTTTGAGGGCGAGCTAGCCGTGGTCATTTCTAAGCCGTCGAAAAACATCAAGGCCGAGAACTGGAAAGACCACGTGTTGGGATACACCATCTGTAACGACGTTTCCTCCCGCGACCTGCAGTTCAAAGACGGTCAATGGGCTCGTGCCAAGGGTATTGACACCTTCTGCCCGCTCGGCCCGTGGATCGAAACTGATCTGGATAGCTTGAATCTGGACGATCAGAAGATTAATGCCTATCTGACGCACGAGGGTTCTCGCGAGCAAAAGCAGGATTCCAATACGGACCAGATGATCGTGAAGATGGGCGGAATTTTGGAGGAGATCTCCGCTGCCTACACCTTGCTGCCCGGCGATGTCATCACCACCGGGTCCCCAGCCGGCACCGCTCCTATGGTTCCAGGAGACACCATCGAAATCGAGATCCCAGGCCTCGGCACCCTGCGCAATTCCATTCACCGTGCATAACCCATGCCACCAAGAACGCCGTACCTATGTACCCACCTCCGAGGAAATGGAGGAACGCTACCAGAGTACTGAGCGGCTGTGGTCGGGCAATCCCAATGAGACCCTTGTCGATTATGCTGCGAAGCTGACCCCTGGCACGGCCCTTGATATCGGGTGTGGAGAAGGCGCGGATGCGCTCTGGCTAAAGAACCACGGCTGGGAGGTGTTGGGCATTGATTTCGCTCCGACCGCTGTGGCGCGCACCAAAGCCCACGGTGCCGCAGCGCAGGTCACAGCGTTTAGCGACTTTAGTCATGAGCCCTTTGACTTGGTCAGCGTCCATTATGGTGGGGTACGCGCCACGCCAGAAGAGGTGGAAAAGCTAGAGCGATTGGTGGCTCCAGGCGGAACACTGCTCTTTGTCCATCACGATATGGAGTCGGCAGAGGTAGCGATGCCGGAATGGTTAGCGGAAAACCTGCGCGAGCTGGAGACGGTCGAGCTAACTCGTCGTGAGCGTCACCTGACGGAAGGTGCGGGTGCGCACCACCAAAGCGATGTCGTGCTCGTCGCCAAGCGTGCAGCCTAGAGGCTGAGCGCCTTCAAAATGGTGCGCAGCTTGGCTGTGGTTTCTTCCAACTCCGCTTGGGCATCAGAATCGCCGACGATGCCTCCACCGGCCCAGGCACGCGCCGATAGCCCATCGCCGGCCACTTCTGCGCAGCGGATGGCTACCATGTACTCGCCGTCGCCGGAGCTATCGCACCAGCCGACCGCTCCGGCATAGAACCCACGGTCCGTTTCTGCAGTCTCAATAAGGGCTTGGGCAGCCTCTGCAGGGGTGCCACAGATGGCTGGTGTGGGGTGTGCTGCCAGGGCAAGCTCAAGAGCGGTCAAGTCTTTATCCTTGAGCGTTCCGGAAATTGGCGTGCCAAGGTGCCACATTTCATTGGTGCTAATAAGTTGCGGGGTGTCCGGAATGTCTAGCCGCTCGCACAGTGGGCTGAGTGCCCGGCGTAAGTGGTCGACTACAAAAGCGTGCTCGTGGAGATCCTTGGAGGAGTGCAAGAGGTCTTGTCCTGCGAGGTGATCCTCAGCCGCCGAGGCGCGGCGCGGGGAGGAACCCGCTAAGGGAAAGGCCGACACAGTCGAGCCTTGACGCTTGACCAGAACCTCGGGGGAGGATCCAACGAGCATCGCGCCCGGCCTTCCGGCTGGGGAGAGATCAGCAATGAATCCGTCACGGTTGGCGGAGAGATCGATAAGGCGCGCCGCTACGAGGCGCGGATCGATAGCTTCTGGGAATTCGATGTCTACAGCGCGGGCCAGAACTACCTTTTCTAGTTTGGAGGTTTCGATCGTGCCGATGGCTGCCTCCACGCGGCGAAGGTGCTCCTCCGGATCCGGATCGAAGCCAACCACGCGGGAGCTTAAACTTTGGTTGCGATAATAGGCGTGCGGCTCCAGCGGGCCTTCTTCGCGGATAATGGTCTCCGGAACGGTGAGTGCCGCGGGGGTGTCCGAATCGAAAGGGATTGCACCGACGACCATCTCTACGTTCTTGCTGCGGAGAGCGGAAATTGCCGTATCGGCGTCATTAAAAGTGTGGCGCGCACCTTGGGTACGGACAGACCCCGTTGCTCGCGAGAGCAAAAAATCGGGGGCGGTGCTTGGTCTGTCTTCGTGCATGAAAATATAGCTTAATGCCTTGGGCTTTTCTTACAGAATTGAGTGTGCACTGGGCGTGTAAACAGTGTCTCTAGTGAAGATTGTGGTTAATTTTAACCTTGTGGCTAATGTTACTAAGTTTCTTCACTATTCCCTGTACCTGATCCTTGTTGGTGTGCTGGCTAGTGGGGCGCTTCTGAGTGCTTCTCCTGCCCGCGCTCAAGAGGCGCCTGCTCCTGCACCGGCTCCAGCGCCAGCACCGGCCCCAGGCCCGGCGCCCGAAAACGCGAAGCCGGTTATTCCGCAGCCAGATGGATCCCACCTTGTTCCAGAAGACGTTAAAGAATCTACCCCGGCGCCAGCAGGAAAAGGTAGCGGAGAAGACAACCCAGCACCTGCGCCTGAGGGTTCATCGCTGCCGGAGCCGGCGCCGCGGCCAGCGATGGTAGATACCAGTATTAATCCCAACCCCCCGTTCAAGCCGGGTTCCATGCAGTCGCTCAATATGGAGCATGAGGGAAAGACCCGCAGGTATCTATTGCGTATTCCCAATAACTATTCGCCGGATAAGGCTGCTCCTGTTCTCTTTGGATTCGGTGGGTGGGGAGATTCCCCGGAGAACTACTCCAGCTACGCACGCATGCAGACCACTGAGGCCAATAACGAGGCCATCATCGTCTATCCAGAGGGATTTGAACGAGCTTGGGAGGCGGCGCCTTATGCCAAGACACGCGATGGGGAGGATATCCGCTTTATCAAGCGCATTCTTGACTCTGTGGACAAGGACTACCACGTTGATCGAAACCGCGTATACGCCATGGGGATGTCTAATGGAGGCGGCTTTACTTCTGTGCTGGGCTGCCACGCCCAAGATACCTTCGCCGCTATAGCTATGGTTTCGGGTGCCTTCTACAACCCAGTTGAGGTCAACTGTGCTGATGCGCCGATGAATACCCTCATCATGCACGGCGTTAACGACAAGATGATGACCTATGAAGGCGGTGACCGGCACGAGGCTGGTTACTTGCCAGTGCGCACCGTACTTGGCGGCTACCTGAAGCGCAATCGATGCGATATGACCTTCCAATCCACTCCGGAAGCAGGCGGCTCGGAACGCCTGAGCTTCAACGGCTGCCAGAAGGATGTACAGCTGGTTAAGGTTCCACAGGACCACACCTGGTTCTGGCAGCCAGATACTCCACGGGTGGTCTGGGACTTCCTCTCGTCCAAGACCAAGGTATAAAACAGCGGCGCTTAGCCACGGATAAGGCCCAGAGGAGAGATCCTCTGGGCCTAGTTTTATTGTTGGCTGCTCAAGAGCACTGTGCTAGTCGACGCGCGGCAGGTGGGTCGTAGCATCATCGGCAGGCTGTTGGGTTGGGGCCCTCTTCTTGCGGAAGAACTGGACATAGACCAACAGGCCGATGCCGAGTACCAGCGCGAATGCGCCTAGTCCGGCTAAAAGGCCCGCCCAGAAGCTGCTTTTTGCCAGGGTAGCGGTATACGCAGCGGCATTAGTCAGTACATTTTCAGAGTCCCTGTCTTCCGCAGCACCGGCATCCGGAACCTGCTGTGCACTAGCGGAGGCTGCAGCCTTGCCCTTAGTACGCTTAGTAGACTTTGCGTGCCGGGAGCCGGTGGACTTTTTGGCCGTCGAGTGGGAAGAACCGCTGGTGGAAGCAGAACGGTGCGAGCTTGTGCCAGTGGCCGCGCTTTTTCCGGTTTTCGCAGTGGAAGCAGAATCATTCACACGACTAGCAGAGTGGTGGGTCGTAGCCCCAGAACCAGAACCGGACTTTCGCGGAGTACCAGAGGCTTGAGCTGAACCCGTGGAGGACGTGTTATGCGGCGCTCTAACCTTCCCAGCGTCTTTTGCCGTGGTGCGGGAGGCCTGCTTGCGCTTGCCTGCGCTATCCTCGCCAGAGTCCTTGCCGCCTTGTTGCGGCTTACCACCTTCTAGGAACTTCTGACCCTCTTGCAGGGTCTTGTCGAGCTCTTTGTCCAAGCCAGCGATGGCTTTGTCTACGTCTTTAACGTCTTTTTCAAGTTGCTTGGGGCGGCTATTTGAGTCGCCTCCGTTGCCGGCAGCAGCGTCAGCATCGGTATAGTCCACGCCGCACAGTTCTGTCGCCGTGGCCTGCTCGCCGACGAGGAAACCGGCATGGAGGTGGTGCCGGGAGCCGTCGGGAAGCTCAAAGGTAAAGCTCACCGCGTAGGTTCCAGGCTCGGTAAAGACAAAGGCCGGGTGGGAATGGGAGTTGCCGGGGTAGTCCCAGGCAGAGCCATCAGCAGTATCCATAAGTACCTTGGGGCCACCAAGCTCCATCTGGTAGGCCACGATACGGCCATCCTCGGGGCCCTGTGCGATAGCCATGCTCAAGGTAGCGGTGTCTCCGGCGGCGAGGAGATCCTGAGATAGCTCTTGGGTATTAAAACCTAGCCAAGGGGCGTTGGGATCTTGCGTTTGCGGCAGTACCCAGCCTTCATCGGGCAGGGAACTATCGCTGAGCTCGGAAAGCGGCTGCTTAAGGTCATCAGATACCTCAATGGCAAAGGACTCAGAGTCATGCTCGATGCCCTTATCATCATCTTTGACCTTGAAACTGAGATCGCCGGAATCGCCGCTGAGCGCCATGTCCTGGTGTCCCTTGGTGATGAGGTCGAAGTCGCTGGAAGTGCATGCTTCGGTGGATTCTTCTGCATATGCGGTGGCGGGCTCGAAGAGTTCTACCCCCGCTCCCGGAAGGGCGCTGAGGCTTATCAGTCCCGCGGTGCCGAGGGCCACCGCGGTGCGGCAGACAGGTTTCATGAGGAGACGGATTCCTTTCGTGGGGTGGGGTGTGGGGCGTCGGAAAGCGAGGCACCTGCGTGCTTGCGGGCACCGAGAAGTGGATGGATGGCCCATACAACCAAGAAAATGGCGGTGAGGGTGAGCACGATGGTGGCGCCGGCCGGAAGATCAATGGCCCATGCCAGGTAGATGCCGAGGAAGCTGGCCAGCGCGCCGATGAGGGCGGAAAGCCACATCATGGTCGTTAGATTTGTGCTAAGCAGGCGTGCCGTCGCGGCCGGAGTGATGAGCAGCGCGAGGACCAAGATATTGCCGATGGTGCTCACGGAAATGACCACTGCGGCCGTGACGCACAGGTACAAAATGGTGTCCAAAACAAAGACAGGCAAGCCCATTGCGCGGGCAGTTTCCCGGTCCAAGCACGTGGCGTTGAGCTGGGGGCCAAAGGCTATAACGATGGCGACAACTACGGCGCATACGCAGCCCGCGACGATAATATCGGTGCGGGAAACGCCGGTGAGTGAGCCGAAGAGGAAGCTTGTCAGCGAGGCACTATAACCATCGGTGCGCGAGATTATCACCATGCCCAAAGCGAAAGCAGCGGCGAAGAAGATACCGATGATGGAATCCGCTCGCACGTGGCGACGCTGCGAAAAAGCGGCGATGAGCAAGGCCACAACTGCACCGGCGACTGCGCCACCCACGAGCACCGAGGTTTGCAGGGCGAAGGCAATGGCTAGGCCCGGGAATACGGCGTGGGAGACGGCGTCGCCAATAAAAGCCATGCCGCGTAGCACGACATAGCAGCCGATGACGCCGCATACGATGGCCGCAAGCAAGGAGATGCCTACCGCGCGGGCGAGAAAGTCAAGGTGGGGATTGACCAGGTCGCGCAGGAAATCAAGGAAGGAAATTTCTATCATGCGGTGACTCCAATGGCAGAAAGCAAAGGGGAACCGGCACGCACGCCAAAGGTGTGCGTCCACGGGTCCGTCTGGTGAAGAAGGTGCGAGGCGGAATCATCGGCTACCACGGTGCCGTTAAAGAGAATGAGGCGGTGACAAGAATGTGCGGCTTCAGAAAGGTTATGAGTGGACATAATGATGGATGTGCCGCGGTGGGAAAGCTCTTCAAAAAGCTCGAGGAGCGATTCAGTATTGGGCGCATCTAGTCCGGTAAAGGGCTCGTCGAGCAACAGCACGTGTGGTTGTGTGGAGAGGGCTCGGGCGATGAGCACGCGTTGGCGTTGACCACCGGAGAGTTCTTCGATGGGGCGGGTAGAAAATTCTTCCATGTTCACCAAACGAAGCGCCTCTGTTGCTGCGGCATGATCCTTAGCGCGCGGTCGCTTCAGCCAGCCGATAAGGCCGGTACGGCCGCTGAGCACGGTGCGATAGACATTGATGGGAAAGCCCCATTCCACTTCGTGACGCTGGGGAACATACCCCACGGTGCCGGAGATGCTCCGAGTTCCGGAGGAAGGGATAAGCCCTAAAATGGCGCGCATGAGGGTGGTCTTACCAGCACCATTGGGCCCGAGGACCCCGATGAATTCGCCGGGGTGGACCTCTAGATTGGCAGCGGTGATAACGCTGCGGTGCGAGAGTGAGACGTTTAGATCAGCAACGGAAATGAGCGGTTTAGCCACGGCTATCACCCCGCTTGGCTGAACGCAGGGCGAGCCCTAGGGCCAGTAGTAGCACTACGGCGCCAACGCCGGCGAGGACAAAGATCCAGGTGGGAATAGAGGAGCCTGCGGTCTGAGCGTCGTCTGGATTCCAGGTAGTGTCTTGGGCCGCTTGGACGTCGGCATCATCGCCCACGGCGAAGGTGAGTACGCCATCGGTGCTGAACTCGGCGCCGTCCTTGGTCTTGCCCTTCACCCTGATGCCTACCTGATGGGTGCCTGGCTCCGTAAACGTCCAGTTGGCGTGGGTGTGGGTATTGAGGTCTACCCAGAAGTCCTCGTCGCTCTTCTGCGCGGTGGACCACAAGAGCTGTGGCGCTTCAAAGCCGCCGTTTTGTAAGAAGAGGGAGAAATCGCCCGGGCCGGAGTGGCCGAGGAATTCCATGGTGACGCCGCGGTCGGCGGCGTCGACAAGGGAGGGCGCCTGGGTATTCCAGCCCAGCCAGGGAACGCCGACTTGCTCGGTTTGGGGAACCACCCAGACCTTATCGCCGGACTCAGCTCCAACGAAGCCAAAGTCATCCGTATCGGGAAGGGCTTGCTGTGCTTTATCGCCCACGGAAAACACGAGGTCGTCCAAGTGACGCCAGACTGGCTTATCGCCGGCATCATCGCGGGCCATAAGCTCAGAATCCGTGCCATCAAGCAGGGCACCAACGTCTACGTGACCGGTGTCGATGACCTTTTCTTCGCCCTGCGGGGCAACGTGTTCATCGGCACCGACCACCTGGGCGAGGTCGCCCGCCCAAGCAGGGTTGGTAGAAAGTGCCAGACCTGCAGTAAGCACGCAGGCGGCGGTGCGGGTGGCGGTACGAGTAGCGAATTTAAGCATTTTTATCTCCATGGGTGGGGTTGGGGTTCAGGCAACGCTGCAGGGAATCAGCGTTAAATTTCATGAGGTCGATGTAGGAGCTGACGGTGTCATCGAACGTGTCGCCGTAGATGGGGCACAGCTCCACTCCTTGCTCCGCGGCAGCCTGCTTCAGGGTCTCGGTGCTTGCCTGCTGCACGGGCTCTACAAACACGGCTGGTAGATGGAGGTTCTCCAGCGTGTGGCGTAAGGAAATGACCTCGCGTGGGGAAGGCTCGATGGCCGGATTGGGAGTGACGAAGCCGGCCACCGACATGTCATAACCTTGCTCCAGGTAGGCATAGCCGTGGTGCGTGGTCACAAGGTGCCGGTTTTCTTCTGCGATAGAAGAAATGGCGCGGTCAACATAGGCATCCGTATTCCGCAGACGCTGCGTGTAGGCCTCCGCTCGTTGGCGGTAGGACGCCCCGTGGGAAGGATCTGCCTGCGCCATTTCCTCGGCAATGGCATCGACGTAGGCGATGGCATTGTCCACGTTGTGCCACAGGTGCGGGTCCACCTCGCCGTGGATGTGTTTTCCTAGCACCGCCTGCGGCAATAGGTAGGTATCCGATCCCGGTCTGCCCAGGAAACGGTAGGCCGGATCCGGCGGTATGGGCTGCAGTACCGAAGAGGGGATTGACACCACGGTGGTGGCAGGGTCGAAGCGCTTGTCCTGATCGCGCAGGTCAATGCGTCGCTTGTCTAGGTCTCCTGCAATATCCAGGTGTCCGGAATCTATCACTTGCATGCCTTTAGGTGGGTTTACTCCCACGGCCACAGTGAGGTGTTGGACGTCGGTGCCCTCTGCTTGGAACCCGAGGTGGTAGATTCCCGGCTGGGAAAATCCCCAAGACACGTGCGTGTGGGCGTTGGCCGGCAAGGTCACTGAGTCTTTTCCATCGATGCCATCGGCCGAGTTAAATAGGACCTCCGGGGTGCCGAAGGTAGAGACCACATAGGCCGCGACGTTACCTGGCCCATCGGCAGAGACCATGCGGAAGTCCACCCCGGAAGAACGCTGCTGTGCGCCACTGATGCGCAGGCCCAGCCAAATTGCCTCGAGCGAGACATCTTCTACCAGCGGCACCAGAGTGGCACCGCGGGTGGAGGCAGCATCGGCGACTTCCACCACGGGGGAATCGGTGGATTCGTGCAGCGTATCGATGAGAGACTGTGGCTCCAGCAAGTAGCCATTGCTCAGTGCCAAATCGGCATTGGCAACATCGCGCACCGTGCGCAGCGTTGGCTCAAAGGTATGCGGATCTTTTCCGCTGGGGATAAGGCTTTGTACCCGGGCATCTTCTCCCGCGACGTTGCGCGCAAGATCCGCGAGGATCGGGGTGGTGGCCACTACGGCGAATTTTTCTCCGCTTCCGGTATCCAACGCAGCCGAAGGGGCACAACCAGTGGCCAGCAGGCAGGCGCCCAGCAGCGCGCCTATGGTTCGAAGCCTGCGTCTATGAGAAAGCGCACGCGCCATTAGTCTGCTGCCTTAGCTACAGCTAGACGGGCAATGCCTAGGCCGAGGAAGAGCATGCCCAAGCCCAATGCTCCGATGCCAAAGGGAACAATAGGAGTCCCCGTATTGGCTAAAGAACCGCCCTTGCTGTGTGACTGCCCGGACTGGCCAGTGTTTGATCCGGTACTTGCGGTAGAGCCACCAGCGCTTGCCGACGCCCCACCTGCCGCAGCACGATGCTCGCAGTCGCCGCCCTCCGGATTTACCGCAGCGCCCAAGTCGAAGTGCCCGTTGTCAAAGGCTTCAGCCGGTTTGTCGCCGCCGACCACGAAGTGAAGTGTCGCTTCACCGGCAACTTGCTTGCCCTCATTGGTCTTGGCCACCTGGCGGATGGTGACGTCATAGGTGCCCTGTGCACCAAAGACCCAGTTGGGGTGCACGTGCGTATTGGGGGCAATCGAATAGGTACCCTCCGCCGCATCTGCATTGCCGCGGAACCACTCATCGCCCACGATCTTTCCCAATCCGCCCTGGGAGTAGACCATCATAGGGCCGGGTCCCTTGAAGCCTGCTAACTCCCAGGTGACATCGCCAGGGATATTCTCGCGCATGGTCGGACTTTGGGTATTAGCGCCGAGCCACGGCACACCATCGACCTGGGTAGAACCAATCATCCACGCCTGACCGGCTGGCACTGGACCTACCTCTTGCGGCAGATCGACGCTGGATTTATCGGAGAGATAAAAGGTAGCGCCTTCAGCATCGCGCCACTGGGAGGGGGAGACCGTATCGTCCTTGATTTGCGGCGTCATGCCCGGGGTGCACTCTTCGTCCCCGGAGGCGCCGGACTTATCGGCAGCTGCAGCGCCGCCCTTGTCTGCTGACCGTTGGGCGCTCGTGGCTTCCCGGTCATTGCTAACCTCGCCCGTGTCAGCCGATCGATCCGCTGTGGACGCATCGCCGCCGTCGCCCACTTCCCAGGTGTAGGTCACAGCATTGCTGGACTCGCCATTGGAATGGGCTTGCACCGTCATGGTGTAGGTGCCGGCCTCGCTAAAGGCCCAGTTGACGTGCCGGTGGGCTGGATTGGGTTGGTTGATGACCTCGCCGCTGGTGAGCTCCATTGAACCGGAATCAGTAACCGCCTGTATGTCTCCGAAACCGCTGGTCTCAAAGACATATACCGAACCCGGGCCGGAAACTTCGGCGAATTCTAGGTCAACGTTGTCAAAGCCGCCATCGCGTGCAGGCTGGGTATCCCAGCCCGGCCAAATGATGCGCTGATCTTGCGTCTGCGGCAGGAAATAGGTGGGTTGGCCTATCTCCGGCACGGCCTCGGTGGCATCCGACCAGGCATCTTCGACAACCTTGAGCACCACATCATCGCCGGAGCGTGGAACGCCCGATCCAGTGATGTCTTCCTTCATCGATAGGTGTAGCTGACCATCTGGGGCCGTGACATAGAAGGCGTCTACATGCCCAGAGTCGAAGACCTCATCAAAGGCAAGTGCTGCGGCGGGGGAGAAGAAGGCCAATGCGGTGGCAAAGACGGCGGCAAATACGTGAATAAATCGGCGCCGCAGCGGGACGCGCCGGGAGACAAAGGATGGTGAATAGTGCATTGTGGTTTCCCGTCTAATTGGTGGGGTAGAAGAGGCTTAGAAGTTGAGGCCGAAGCGCTTGCGGATGAGATCCTCGTTATCTCGGAAAAAGTTATAAAAGGCCTTGAAAATCACCACGAGGACCGCTGGTAGGACCAGGCTCCACGGGCTAAACGAGGACCCTGTGGGCTCTTCTGGCCGACCGGGGTTGGCTGGTGTGTCCGGGTTATCAGGTGCGGACGGTTGCGTGGAAGGCTCCTGGGAAGGCTCCGCGGAAGGCTTATCTGTTGGACTTTCGCTGGGCTCTCCGCTCCCAGTCGTGCCCGGCGCGAGGAAGGAACAAGAGTCCAATGTCTTATCGCCTACGGCAAAGGTGAGGGTTTGGGGCGCAGACTTTAGTTCCTTGCCGTCCGTGCCCGTGGCCGAATAAGTAGCCTCAAAGGTGTACAAGCCAGGCTTGGAAAAGGCCCAGTGCGTATGGGTATGGGCCGGAAAGTTGGTTTCGATGGTGTAGTCCTTAGCCGCAGAATTGGCGAGGACCGAAAAACCTTTGCCATGGGTGCCATCGATAAATGCGCCCCATTCGGCACCGTCCGGCGTGGAGGTGGGCTTCAAGTTGAGGTTGACGGCATTGTCCTTGGTTAAGGAATAGTTCAGATCCTGGGTGTTATAGCCTGGCCAAATGATGTTTTGGTCCTGGGTTTGTGGCAGGTGATAGAAGCGCTCACCGAGCTTTCCTAGGAAATCGAACTCCTTGCCTGCGAGCTTCTTATTGCGCGGGGTGAGCGCATTATCGTGTACGCCGAGTACAACGTCGTCGAGTTTGCGGTCAACAGACTTCTTGTCCACCTGTGCCGTGTCATCGCGCAGAACCGTTGCAAAGCCTCCCTCGGCAGGCTGGGCCTTGATGTCTACATGACCACGGTCTAGTAGGTACTTCTCGCTGCATTGTGCATTGCTGGCTTGCGGTTCTTCGGTGCCTGGCTGCGGCGCGGAAGACGGAGTGTCTTCCTTGCCTGGGGTAGCCTCCGGTTCTTCATTGGAAGTGGAGAACTTCCCACTGACTTCATAGTTTTCACCAAAAGCAAAAGACTCAGTAATAACGCTGCTAGCATGTCCAGCCTTAACGGTGGAATGGGGGAAGAGGTTAACCTTGGCGAAATAGCCTTTGAAGTACTCGCCCTCATCAAAGGCGACCTCGCCGTGGCCGTTAGTAATAGGGGTTTCCAGATCCACGGTGGGGTATTTAGCCCCCTTCGTGTCATAGAGCCCGCCGGTGAGAAGGCCATTGAAGTTTTTATCCTCGGTATCCACCACAATCTTCGTGCCCCCATTGCCCTGCTTGCGCATGCGGATGGTGTAGCCCAGCTCTTTTAGCTCGGTCTCCTCGGTGGGAGCCAGCTGGCGCGGCTGGGAGGTTTCCTGCCACGTATCAGCGGCGGCAGAAGAATCGGTGTGGCTGGATTTACCGGGTTCGAAGTCAAGGGGTTGGGATATCCAGCGTGGGGCATCATCCTCTGGGGTAAATACGGCCTGTAACTGGGAAGGGGCGGGGCCCATATATTCATCCCACTGAGCATGACCGTCCTTAACGGGGAGGTCGGTGAGGAAGTAGCCGTCGATAAGCAGCGTGAGGGTGCCTTGTGCCTTGTTCTTGGCGTCGAAGGAAATGGTGGTGAGCTTGTCGTCACCGTCTTTTTCGGGATTGGACTTGGGGGCCATGCGCAGGCTGTAGCCTGCAGCAGCGGCGTTGCCAGCCGCGGATTGTGCGAAGCGCTCCTTGAGGCTCGGCGTTTTTTCCTCTTCGGGCTTTTGCCCGCCAACTTGGATGGTGGTGGTCTGTGGCTCATTGGCTATGAGCTGGCCGTCCTTTCCGCGCGCACTGGTGCGGTAGGTCAGGCGGTATCGTCCTGGCTTGGTAAACAGAGTGGAGTTGTGCGTATGTGTGCCGGCAACAAGGTAGGCAGAGTGCGGCGAATCCGGGAAGGAACCGAGCATGCGGTGCAGCTGGGTGCCGTTCTCATCATCTTTATTGGTAAAAAGCTCCACCTCGCCGGGGCCATCGACGCTGAGCAAGTCAAGGAAGGCTACGCCGTCACGGAATTTGTCCGTGGGCAGCGAAGCATCTGCGCCAAAGCCCAGCCAAATGGGCGAAGTATTACCGGATACCTGGTGCGGCGCTGTGTAATAAGTCGTGCCAGGGGCCCCAATGTAGTCTTGGGTCCCGTTTGCCGGAAGCGTATAGAGATACTGGTTGCTGTTATCCGTAGCGCTGTAGCCCTTGCCCACCCAGGCAACAGTGTCTGCAATCGGGGGCTCTTGACCACCAAACTCGGACTTTAGGACGAAATCGTTGTTCTCCCAGAAAGACTTGGGGGAGTCAACGTGGGTATTGGTAGCGATGTGCTTGCCATCATCGGGGCCTGCGACAGCCGTGGCGGGAGTGATAAGTGCCAAAGTGCTCAGCGTGGCAAGGAAACGGATGTGTGGGGAAGCCACAGTTGGGAAGGCCTTTCTACAGTTCGCACAAGTTCACCAGAAACTATAGAAAATGATTCCCATAACCTGTTAGCCGTAATGGAAGTCAGTTTCATTGACCTGTGGTTTTGTAGTGAAACCCGTTTCCAATTACCCCAATTTGTGTGTAGGAATAGACTGCAAACCGCTACGCGCCGGACAGGTTTTAAGGGCGCTTGGGCTGGTGCGGACTGGAATCGGCGGCTCCACTACGATGGTTGGCATGACTGAAGTACGCGTTAGATTCTGTCCATCCCCAACCGGCACGCCGCACGTAGGCATGGTGCGCACCGCACTATTCAACTGGGCCTACGCCCGCCATACCGGCGGCAAGCTGGTATTTCGCATCGAGGACACCGATGCCGCCCGTGACTCTGAAGAGTCCTACCAGGCCATCATTGATTCCCTGACCTGGCTTGGGCTGGGCTGGGATGAAGGCATCGATGTCGGTGGCCCACACGAGCCTTACCGTCAGTCCCAGCGCATGGACATCTACAAGGAAGTTTTGGACAAACTCATCGAAGGTGGCTTTGTCTACCCGGCATATTCCACCGCCCAAGAGGTAGAGGAGCGCCACAAGGCGGCCGGCCGTGACCCGAAGCTGGGCTATGACAACTTTGACCGTGATCTCACCCAGGAGCAGATCGATGCTTTTGAGGCCGAAGGTCGCAAGCCAGTGTGGCGCCTACGCATGCCGGAGCAGGACTGGACCTGGACTGACCTGGTGCGCGGGGAAATGACCTTCAAATCTGAAACCCAGCCGGACTATGTGGTGGCTCGTTCCAATGGTGCGCCGCTCTACACCCTGGTTAACCCGGTTGATGATGCCCTGATGCGCATCACCCACGTGCTGCGTGGTGAGGATCTGCTGTCTTCTACTCCGCGTCAGCTCGCGCTTTACGACGCCCTTAAGAAGATTGGCGTTGCCGAGTTCACCCCAGAGTTTGGCCACCTACCCTTCGTGATGGGCGAGGGCAATAAGAAGCTGTCTAAGCGCGACCCGCAGTCCAACCTGTTTAATCACCGCGATAACGGCATTATCCCTGAGGGCATGCTCAACTACCTGTCCCTGTTGGGCTGGTCCCTGTCCGCAGACCAGGACATCTTCAGCATGGATGACTTGGTAGAAAACTTCGACGTCCACGATGTGCTGGGTAATCCCGCCCGCTTTGACCAGAAGAAGCTCGAGGCTATCAATGCCGACCATATCCGCCAGCTGGACCCAGAAGAGTTTGCCTTCCGTCTGCGCAACTACCTGACCGAATACACCGATTTCCCGGCCGACTATGACGGCGAGAAATTCGCCTTCGCGGCAGATTTGGTACAGACCCGTATCAAGACGCTTTCCGATGCTTATGGTCTCATGAGCTTCTTGGTTACCCCAGATGCGGACCTGAAACTCGATGAGAAGGC
This sequence comes from Corynebacterium sp. CTNIH16, assembly GCF_032821655.1. Taxonomy (NCBI): domain Bacteria; kingdom Bacillati; phylum Actinomycetota; class Actinomycetes; order Mycobacteriales; family Corynebacteriaceae; genus Corynebacterium; species Corynebacterium sp. CTNIH16. Next base: position 163,690 of record NZ_JAVBIG010000003.1, read on the forward strand.
GGCGAAGAAGAACCTCAAGGAAGAGGCCATTCAGCCGCTCGAGGTGGGCATCGAGACCCTCGAGGGCATTGCGGAGTGGAAGACCGAGAATATTGAAGCGGCACTATCCAAGGCCCTTATTGAAGACCTTGAGTTGAAGCCCCGTAAGGCTTATGGCGCACTGCGCGTAGCTATTTCCGGCGCCCAGGTTTCCCCACCACTCTTTGAGTCCATGGAGCTGCTAGGTAAGGAGTCCACCCTGGCCCGCCTTCGTTCGGCCCGTGAAGTGACTCCTTATGTGCCGGCGGCACAGTAGGAGGAGCGCCTCCCGTAAGGCGGCGATAGATATCTAATCCCGCCCTTCGATGCGGCGAATGACAGCTGAACTACAGTGCTGTCATTCGCCGCTTTTTATTAACCACTTTACTGGCCTGAAAATGGCGTGTGTGCTGGCGATTTGGCAGTTTACGCGTTGATCATTATAGTTATTACACGTTGCAGCGAGCAAGGGAGCGAAGCTGGAAGGCAGTAAGCTTCCGATGCAAGTTAGCAAATGGCCTATGGTGTAATTGGCAACACAGCGGTTTCTGGTACCGCCATTCTAGGTTCGAGTCCTGGTAGGCCAGCAGTGAAAATGCTTTAAATGGCAGGCTCACTAGTTCTATGCCCCGTTCGTCTAGCGGCCTAGGACGCCGGCCTCTCACGCCGGTAACACGGGTTCAAATCCCGTACGGGGTACAAAGACCTCCAGCCTAAAGGTTGGAGGATTTTTCATATCCGGGGCAATGTCTTTTTCTAGCGACAGTCTGGGGCGCGACCACGGCGCAAGCAAAACTGGTTATAACCTACCCCAGACCATTGGGCTCGTCCGTGCAGTTAGCCGCGTCCTGCCAATGGAACCAGGGTTAAGACCACCGCGAAATTGCGCAAAACCCTTCCTGTCCTGCACGTGCAGGCATAGACTGCAAGTACAGCAGAAAACAAACAGAAAGGAGAGCGGGTGACAGAAAGCGAAACGCACCACAGCCAAGGCGCACAGCCCGAAAGCATAGCAAGGTAGTAACGCTATAATCCACAACTTCCTTCCCACCAACGTTTGTATGAAGTATAGGAGCCTGCAGCATATGCACTTTGAGGCACAGCGCCATCCCGAGTCCTACTAGCACAGCGTTCTCGGCCACCGACTATCCACAGATTGCTGGCGGAATAACCACTGATTCGATCCGCACCTCGGCCACGAAGAACCCTCACTGCAGTACCGGACTCGGGAATTTTTGTGTTTTCCTTCGCCTGCCCTCAAAACCGTCCTTGACCGCACGATTTGTGCTGAATTAACCCATCGTTTACTCTTAACAAGTCCGCAACGCACAGTGTGCGATTGCTGCGAACGCGCCCCGTTCGTCTAGCGGCCTAGGACGCCGGCCTCTCACGCCGGTAACACGGGTTCAAATCCCGTACGGGGTACCAACGGAAAGCTGCGAGCCACATGGTTCGCAGCTTTTTCTTTCCCTAAGACCTGTCCGGTCTAGCGGCGTGTAAGCAGGCCTCGATGTCCCAGGGCTAACCGTCCTGCCCGCGGGACGGTATAGGAGCTGAGGTAAAGCGGGGCACAGATTCCCGTAGTGGTCCTTCAGTAGGGACTCAGGTGGTCTGTAAGTGGTTACGTGCCCGATAGCTGCGTTCGAGAGAATCCCTTAAGAAGGAGCTAGACCTAGCGATAAAAGGTATCCGAGTCCTTCCTAGCGGATGCGTATTCGACTTTCCCAGCCCCTTCTAGGTCTTTCGGGCACTAACGTGGGACCCGACCATGAAAAAGCCCACCAAACCGTGAAAAGGGCTTGGTGGGCGGTGTAGGAAGGGCGGAAGGGGAGACGTCGGCAAGCGTGGCTACGCCATAACCTTCGTCTTCTTAATCGCTTTCTGCAGGCGCTTGTGATAGGCATCCATGGCGCGGCGGAGAACGAGGCCGACGATGAGTGCAGGGATGGTAAATAGCAGTAGCATGCCCAACTCGCGCCAAATATCGCCGTGATAGGTGCCCGCAATGGCGCTGCGGAAAGCATCAATGGCGTACGTTGCTGGCAGCCACGGGCTCACGTTCTGGAACCATTCAGGCAGCAAAGGCAGCGGGTATGCGCCGCCGGAGCCGGAGACTTGTATCACGAGCAACAACACCGCTAAGGCCTTGCCGGCACTATCGAGTGTGATGACAAGTGAATAGATGATCAACATAAACGCCAGCGAGACTATCCATGCGGCAAACATGAGCATGAATGGGTGAGCAGGCTCGATCTGGACGAAGAAGATGAGGCTGAGAACCACCAAGGTGGCCTGCGCGAGGCCGACCAGGCCGAGTGTGGCAAAGCGGCCGAAGAACGCTTGACCACGGGTGAATTCGCTCTCGTCGTACTTCCCGTTCTCGTCCTTGCGCAAGTATTTACGCTCGGCGTTGGTATGCACCAGCACGCATGCCAGAAGGGCGCCTACCCATAGCGACAAGGTGAGGTAGAACGGCGTCATACCCACGCCAAAGGCAGCGACAGGGTAGACCGGCTGGCGGTCAACAGCCACGGGAGCGGCGATGCGAGAGGCAAGCAGTTCTGGCTCGTTGCCGACGATATCCGCCAGCTTGTCCAAATCGCCGCCGCGGCGCACCTCGTCGATCTTGCGGCCCATGTCCGCAAAACGGCCGCTTTGCTCCCGCAGGGTGCCGGCAAGGCCGGCAGTGGTATCGCGGGCGCGCGCCATGCTTTGCTGTGGCGACTCGTCATCCTCGGAAACCGAGGAGCGAATGCCTGCGATGTCCTGCTTGACAGCATTAATATCGTCCGCGACAACCGAGACGCTCTGGTTGAGCTGATCTAGCTGCGGTTTGAGGTTCTCGTTATAGGAATTGCGTGCCTTTTCAGCAGCCTGCTTGGCATTGGCGATGGCATCCTTGGTGCGCTGTCGGGAGTCTTGGGACGTGCCACGGCCTTGCTCAAGGTCATCGGCGGTAGATACGAGCGAATCATGCAGAGCGTTGCTCTGGGCAATGGAGGCATCAATCTGGCCCATCATCGCCTTATATCCACCCGCCACCGCGGCAGGTAGAGCTACTTTATCGGCTTGGTCCTTGATGGAAGTGCGAACTCCCTCAAAGGCCTGAGTTTGCTCATCCACCCGTTCAGCAGCGGTGCGGTAGGTCTGCGCCGTTTGTGCGCTGGTGTTGCTTGCATTATTGAGCAACTCATCGACCTGGGCAGAAAGCGCATCGTAGCTTTGCGTTGTAGCCGCCAAGGAAGCGTCGAGCGAACCAGCCGAGTCATTGAGGGTAGAACGCAGAACGTCGATGGGGTTTTCGCCTTGGTCATTGTTGATCTCCGTAGCCTGGCGGCCAGCCTCGGCGAGAATATTGTCCGCAGCCTGCGTAAGCGGCAGGGTGGAGTCGACCAGATTGCTTAGTGCACCTACGGTGCCAGCCGCAGCATCGAGGCGGGTGCTGACGTTATTGACGCGATTGTGCAGGTTATTGAGTGCAGTCTGGGTATCGTCCTCATTAAGGTATTTATCAAAATCCGAGACGACGCCAAGGCCGACATTGGATACCACGCGGGTGAAGGACTCGTCGATTTTCTGGATGACGCCGTCCGCACTCTTTTGCGTGATGGTGGTAGACAGCGCATTTTTCTTCTCATTGGTATAGAGGTTGAGCTTGCTTGGATCGGTTCCTTCTACATAGAACGTGAGAAGGTCCGCGCTGAAGTCTTTAGGTAGGACAATGCCGGCATAGTATTCGCCGGACTTTGTTCCTTCGACTGCATCGGCGCTATCAGTAATGACCCAATCGATATCGTGATTGCGGCTGAGCTGCGAGAGCACCTCATCGCCCAGATTAAGCTTCAGGGAGGCGAGGTCGCTTTCGTGGCCTTCATCCTCGCTGGCCACAGCAATCTTGAGCTGGTTGGTATTAGCAAAAGGATCCCAGCTAGCCAGCACGTTGAAGGACGTGAAAAGCAACGGGATGATGGCAAGGCCAAAGATGATGACCGCGGTCATTACATTGGTGCGAATGGCGTGGAGGTCATCGCGGAGAATGGTCAGAATGTTTTTCATGACTTACTCGCCTCCCTTTCCGGAGTCATCACCATCAACGGCGGGCATTTCCTTGGTCTCGCTGGTATTAGAAGGTGTGGATTCCTCGTCTAAGTCTTCTAGGAGGTAGCGGTTTGGGTGTTCCTGTTGGTGCTCGAGGTGCTCTTGGATTTCCTCATCGCTGAGATCCGCCAGGCGGTTATCATGCGCGATGCTCTGCTTGACGTACTCAAGGGAGCAGATAACCCCCACCGCAATGAGCGTAACCAGGCAGGCCAGGCCGAAGATGATGGCCTTTTCTTCAGGGTTAATGCGTGAGTAGATGCCCAAAGCGACGACTAACGCTAGGCCTACCGCGACGGTAATCTTCATCAGCTGGGAGTAATTCCTGCGCGCCATGCTCCATTTAGCCTCCAAGCTTTGTTGATACGCCTCGCGGTCATTCAAGGCATAGAGGAGGTCAGTAAAGCGGTACCGGCTGCCGACCAGATGGACCTGCTCATTGATAACGAGACCGCCCTTATGCAGTTCGTCGTTGACCAGCATGTTGACGTTGGACAGGCCGCGGCGCATCACAGTACCGATGAGGTAAGCGATCGCGGCCATGCCGATGAGCGCGGCAAGATCGCGTGCATAGTGGTTGCCGTAGAAACCACCAACGGTCTCACGCATGGCATCGATGCCATAGGTAAAGGGCAGGAATGGATGTACCGCGCGGAAGAAGTCCGGCGTCATTTCAATGGGGTAGAGGCCGGATGCGCCCGGAATCTGGATGAAGGCGAAGACCACCGCGATGCCGCGGCCTACGTGTCCAAACGTAGAAACCAAGCTATAGGTAATGCTCAGATAGCACAGGCCTACGATGACTGCGGTAGCGACGTAGGCCAATGCATTGGCATGTTCAACTCCAATGGCCAGGTTGCCGATGGACACGATGAGTGCCTGTGCGATGGCAAAGAAGGAAAGCAAAAGGAAGCGGGCAAGGTAAGCCTTGGTAATGGTGAGGTTCTTGCGGCCCTGCGGGTCTACCTCAGCGCGAAAGATGATGAGCAGCATGAACGCGCCGATCCACAGCGTGAGGTTGATAAAGAGCGAGGACATGCCGGAACCGTAGTGCTTTACAGGGAATACGGCGTGGCTTTCCATCTCTGCAGGGGAGGCAAGGAAGGAAGACACCTCATCGGTGTTCAGGCCCTTCACAGACTGCAGGATGGAATTGTTATTGGCGGTATTGCTCAGCGCAATCACATCGCTGCGGGAGGCGCGAAGCCCCTCCTCAATACCGTCGAGGTCCACAGAAAAGCGCTCAACTACTTGCTGGGCCTGGCTTAGCTGCTCGTCGACGCTGCCCAAGAGCCCATCGGTTTGCCCTACCAGTGCCTGCTGGCTTTCGAGTGAGGCGGAAAGTTTGCCGGTGGTAGCGGTGACGTCGGAAAGCGCAGCATTGAGCTTGGGCAGGCCCTCGGCCACATTATCGCGCAGCGCGTGGGAATCATCGCGCGTTTGGGCGGCCATCTTTTCCAACATGCCCGTGGTCTTATTGAGCGAATCGATGGTGTCGTTCGTATCGCCGTTGAGAGTATCTAAGTCACCGAGAACGGCCTTATTCTGATCATTGCGTTCGCGGAGGTCTCCTACCTGATCCTTAATCTGTTGGGAAACCTGTGGGGGCAGGGCCGGTGAAGACGCAAGCTTTTCAAGCTGATCGATAGCCCGGTCAGCTTCACCGACGATTCCTGCCGCGCCAGCGGAGGCGGCACCGACGCGATTGAGTGCGCCGCGTAGTTTGCCGGAGACCGAGCCTACGGTGGCATTGGCGGAGGCGGTGCCGTCCGCCATGGCGGTAGTGCCTTCTACATAGGCGGCGGTGGCATCGTCCGAGAAAGAAGTGACTTCCCGCTGGACCTCTGCAGTAATGGAGTTAAGTTCATCCAGGGCGGTCTGGGCATCATCGACGGTCTTTTGCACCGTGCCCAAAGAATCACGGGCTTGCGCGATAGTTGGGCGCGCGTCTTCGATGGTGGAATGCACGTCAGCAAGCTGGCTGCGGGAGTTAGCTACCGTATCTGCAGTCTCTGAAAAAGAATCCGCGGTCTTGCTTGCGGTACTGTTAATCTTCTGGCTCAAATCGCCACCGGAGTTCTTTAGCTCCGTAGCCACCGAATCCGCTACCTGTTCATTAAAGGTAGAGCTAATGGTGGCGTCTAGGGTCGAAGCGCCAGTATCAGTAATCTTCGGTGCGATGGCGTTCAGCTTTTCATTGACGTGATATTCCAGCGTGGGCTGAGAATAGGTACCTTTAAAAAGGCTAACGAAATCGGCTGAGAAGTCCTCGGGGACGATTACCGAGGCGAAGACGTCGCCCTTCTTAACGGCGTCTTCGGCTTCCTGGCGGTCCATGAACTGCCAGCCCAGCTTGTCATTGTCATGCAGCTTGTCAATCATCTGCCCGCCGACGTCTAAGTGGCCGGTCATCTCCGAGGATGCGCCTTTGTCCTCATTAACTACGGCGACTTTGAGGTGTTCTGTGTTTCCGTATGGGTCCCAGAAACCGGAGATGTTTACCCAGGAATACAGGGCTGGGGTGATCATCAAACCAATGAGGATCACCCAGACCTGCGGGGTCCGCCACAAGCGGACAAAATCTTGGAGAAAAATCTTCCAACTAGTAATCACTCGAAGAACCGTAGCACCCAACCGGAAAGAACTAATAGTCTGACTGTCAGTTTTAACAGAAATGAGAGAGCGCGTCCTGTCGATCTTGCAGATATGTTTCTGGTGTGAATTTCGGGGACGATTTCAGCAGTAGGGGTGGGCATAGAAAGGCCGCCTAGGCTCATAGTTCAAGGGGCCTAGGCGGCAAGCGATTTGGGGCTAGGCCCCGATAGGCGCTTAGTGCTCGTCGTAGTGATCGCCGTGGGCGGCGTGGCGGTGGCCGTCGTGCAGGTAGTCCACGTGGTCGCCGTGCGGGATCGCTACGTGGCCGCAGCCTTCACCATGGGTGTGGTCGGCGTGCGCCTCGGCTTCAACGTGCTCGGTGGTCTCGCACTCATCCCAGTGGCCATTATGCGCACGGTGGATGTGGCCCTCGTGGAGATAGTCGGTGTGGTCACCGTGCGGGAAAGAAACGTGGCCGCAATCGGTGCCATGGGTGTGGGTATGATCTTCGTGGGTGTTGTGGGTCATGATGCCTGATCCTCTCTTGTAGGGGACGTTCCCCGTTGTTTTCAGTGTGTTTTCATTAAAGCGTATTTTCATTTGAGTTTCAATAGGCGTGGGTGTGTTTCTCTAATTTTCTGGTTTGGGAAATAAAAGGACCCGCCTCCTTGGGGTTAGGTGGAGGCGGGCGTCGTAAAGCTGGGGAGGGCCCTAGAGGAGGTTGCTCAATTCGCGTGCGGCGGAAGTGAGAATGTTGGCGTATTTCTGGGCCGGGGAAGGTCGGAAACGCTCGGCAGATCCGGAAATCGACAACACTGCGAGGAAGGTTCCGGAACTATCGAAAACCGGCGCTGAGATGGAGGCTAAGCCGGCTTCGCGTTCCTCAATAGATTCAGAATAGCCTTGGTTTCGGGCCGCCTCAATGTCTTCTTGGGTAAACGAGGCGTCTTCGGTATTGATGTCTACATATGCGGCAATGATGCGTGCGGCAGAGCCGGAGCTAAGTGGTAGCTGGCGTCCGACTGGCACGACGTTGTGGAGGCCAGATTCCGGCTCCCTAGTGGCAATGCAGGTGCGGGTATTTCCGGTGACCTCGTAGAGCTGGATGGATTCTCCGGTGCGTTCGCGCAGCTTCTCCATGATTGGCTCGGCTGCCTCGAGGAGGTGATCTCGGTTGCCGGGAAGGGCTGGGCCAGCCTTCCACTTTCCGTCGGGGGTGCGAACGAGGATGCGGTGTGCTTCGAGTGCGGTGGCCAATCGGTGTGCTGTCGCCCGAGGCAGCCCCGTGGTTTCGCATAATTCATTGAGGGTGGAGGGGTGGTTGGCGGCGGCCATCATTATGGCCATTGCTCGATCCAACACCTTAATACCGGAAACTGCGCTATACTCTCCCATACAATGAAATCTACGTCCCAACTTATGAGATTTCAAGTGTGGAGAGATGTTTATGAACCAGAAGCTGACATTGGCAGAAAAAGTGTGGCGAGATCACGTCGTCCAACACGGTGACGCTGGGGCACCAGACCTCATCTTTATTGACTTTCAGCTACTACATGAAGTTACCAGTCCGCAGGCATTTGATGGCTTGCGGCTGGCCGGCCGCACGTTGCGTCACCCTGAGCTGCACTTGGCCACCGAGGACCATAACGTTCCCACGCAAGGCATCAAGTCAGGCAACCTCTTGGAAATCAAAGATGAGGTTTCACGCACCCAGGTATCGACCCTGCGCAAGAATTGCGAAGAATTTGGAGTGCGCTTGCACTCTATGGGGGATGCCCAGCAGGGCATTGTGCACACGGTTGGCCCGCAGCTGGGGATCACCCAGCCGGGTATGACAATCGTGTGTGGCGACTCGCATACCTCCACGCACGGCGCCTTTGGCTCTATCGCCATGGGTATTGGCACCTCTGAGGTAGAACACGTCATGGCTACGCAGACGCTTTCTTTAAAGCCATTCAAAACCATGGCTATTGAGGTGACTGGCGAGCTGCAAGAGGGGGTATCTGCCAAGGACCTCATCTTGGCCATTATCGCGAAAATCGGTACCGGTGGCGGGCAGGGCCACATCATTGAGTATCGCGGTGAGGCCATCCGCAAGATGTCCATGGAAGCGCGCATGACCATCTGCAATATGTCTATTGAGGCAGGAGCCCGCGCTGGCATGGTCGCTCCCGATGAGACGACCTTCGAGTATGTCAAGGGCCGCGAGTTCGCTCCCACAGGAGCAGATTGGGATGCTGCAGTTGAGTATTGGAAGACACTTCCCACGGACGAAGGGGCAGAATTCGATACTGTCGTGGAAATTGATGGCTCCTCGCTGACCCCATTTGTTACGTGGGGAACCAATCCTGGACAGGGCCTTCCGTTAGGGGAGAAGGTCCCAGATCCGCAAGATTGTGGTGATGATAATGAAAAGGCCACTGTGGAAAAGGCTTTGCAGTATATGGACCTGCAGCCGGGCACTCCGCTGCGCGATATCAAAATAGATACCGTCTTCGTCGGTTCCTGTACCAATGCCCGCATCGAAGACCTTCGGGCTGCGGCCGACGTGGTCAAGGGGCGCACCATCGCTGCCAAAACGCGGATGATGGTCGTGCCGTCCTCCGCCGTGGTCAAGGCCCAAGCGGAGGAGGAGGGCCTCGACGAAGTCTTCCGACAGTTCGGCGCGGAGTGGCGTACCGCCGGCTGCTCGATGTGCTTGGGTATGAACCCAGATCAGTTGGCTCCGGGCGAGCGATCCGCCTCCACCTCCAACCGCAACTTCGAGGGGCGACAAGGCCCTGGTGGGCGCACGCACCTTGTCTCCCCGCAGGTGGCTGCCGCGACTGCCGTGACCGGCTACCTGTCTAGCCCTGCAGATCTGGATTAAGCGCTTAGAAAGGCATTGACAATGGAGAAATTTATTACGCATACGGGAACGGGCGTGCCCCTGCGCGCTTCCAACGTGGATACTGACCAGATCATCCCCGCGCGCTACTTGAAGTCGGTCAAGTGTACCGGGTTTTCAGATGGCCTATTTTCTAATTGGCGCTCCAACGACAACTTTGTACTCAACCAGGCGCAATTCAAGGATGGCTCGGTGCTTTTCGCAGGCAGTGATTTTGGCACCGGTTCCTCCCGCGAGCACGCAGTGTGGGCGTTGAGTGAATACGGCTTCCGCGCGGTGTTTTCTTCCCGCTTTGCTGATATTTTCCGCGGCAACGCTGGAAAGTCCGGACTGCTTACTGGATTGATGGAGCAAGAAGATATTGAGCTCATCTGGAAACAACTGGAAGCAGGAGAAACCCAGGTCACCGTGGACCTGGAGGCTCGAACAGTCACAGTGGGTGAAAATACCTACCGCTTCGATATTGATGACTACACCCGTTGGCGGTTGATGGAAGGGCTGGATGATATCGGCATTACGCTCCGCAACGAGGATACAATCGCTACGTACGAATCGCGTCGCCCCAGCTTCAAGCCTGCTGTTCACGCCCAATAGCAGAAGAATCGATGGCGATCGGCGGGCCAGCAGCGCCCCTACAGTCCTGCTACGCGAAGAGGCCGTAGGGGCGCTGTGCGCTCACACGTGAACTTCAGACTTCCGCCTTGGGGTAAAAGGGGGTACAACTCGGTAACGTATAGGTAACAATTGCTTGCTCGAGTTTCCCGCACCAAAGTATGCCCCTAGCTTTAGATTTATGAGCAATCCTTATTCGAATAATGATTCCTTTAATTCAAGAAACAACCGTGCAGAGTATCCCGGAGCTGGCAATGAGTCTGCATCTCGTGGGCACGACGCGAATGGCCAGTCTGGCTACGGACAACAGCACTTTGGTCAACAGCAGTTTGGCCAGGAACAATATGGACAGCAGCAATACGGCCAGCCTGGATACGCCGGAAGCCCGTATCCGGGAGACGCTTCCCTGTTTGGCCGGGATGTAGATGCCATTCAGGTAATCGGCGATAGCTTCCGCTATTTCGGTCGCAATTGGGCGCAGTGGATTTTTGGCCCACTGATCCAGGGCGTAGTGATGTTCATCCTCTATTTAGTGTTGATTGCTGTCCTAGCGGGCAGCGGATCATCCATTGATGCCCTAGCCAACAGTAGCTCGGGGTCTGATGCTGCTCTTACTGGCGGGCTGGTCGCAGTGATGGTTCTTGTCTTTATTGCGATGTTCCTCGTGATGATTTGGGCATATAGCACCTGGTACCAGGCCGCCAATAAGCAGGTGGATACCGGCACGCTGCAGATAACGGACTTCCTCAGCTTTAAGAATATCGCCGGACTCATGGCGGTCTATGCGCTGTCGTTCGTGGTTGTCCTTCTAGGCTTTTTCCTCCTGATTATCCCGGGCCTTTTCGCTGCTTTCTTCTTCACTTGGATGCCGGCCGTCAAGGCTGCACGTCCTGAGCTATCTGTGGGCGAAACCTTTGGTGCATCCATCGAGGTCGCAAAGAAGAACGTTGGAGTGACCATCTTGGTGCTCGTCCTAATTGCCGTCCTGTACGCCGTGCTGAGCTTTACCATCGTCGGCGCTATTTTGTTCCCGGCGCTGAATACACTCATTACGGTCCTCTTTGTCCGCCGCACCCTTGGACTGCGCGGCTAGAAAGCTGCGCAGTCGCACAATAGGAGTGCACAGAAGGCCCTGCCGGTCCACCGAATCAGGTGGCAAGCAGGGCCTTAGTAGTAGCGTGCGGAAGAGCCGAGCAGCTAGCGCACCGGCAGCGGGCTAGCCAGGTAATCGGCACCGGTCAGCTCGCCATTGTTGAAAGACAAGACCCACACAGAAGATTTCTTGAACTTCAGCTTGTCTACCGGCTTTTTAAGGAACTTTGGGGCGAGGTCCTCGATGATGCCGGGAATGGTGGCGCCCTGGCTTACGATGACGGGGACGCCGCCGTCGTTGACCACGCGGCGGAAAGCTTTCTTGGCCGCTTCTGGGTTGTTCTCCCAGGCCTCGTCGCCAAAGTTTTTGTTGATGGAGATGTCCTTGCCCAGTTCGTCGGCAAGCGGGGCAGCTGTCTGCTGGCAGCGCTGGGGCAAGGCCGAGTAAATCGCGGTGGGGTGGAAGGCACTCAGCATCGGCACCAGCATCTCTGCTTGGCGGCGGCCCTTTTTATCCAGTGGCCGCAGGTTGTCATCGCCTTGCCAGCTGCCGCTTTCATGCGCGCGTGCGTGGCGCACATAAAGCACGCGGGTAGCGGGCGCGATGCGTAGGCGCTTAGCCGCCTTGGCCACTACCGCGGTATCAACGTCGTAGGACAGGAGGTCTTGCGCCTCGTCGATGGGCAGCCAGCGCAGCTCATCGGTTTCACTATTGGCGGAATAGGTTCCGCCCAGGTATTTGGCCACCCAGTAGTAGACCACCTTAGTGCGGCCCTGGACTGGGTACGTTACTTTGCCGATGAGCTTGCCTAGACGCACGCTAAAGCCGGTCTCCTCTAGGATTTCCCGGGCCGCGGTAGTGGGCAGGGATTCGCCGGGATCGACCTTGCCCTTGGGCAGGGACCAATCATCGTAATGGGGGCGGTGGATGAGCGCGATTTCTGGGTCTTGCGGGGACCCACGCCAGATTACGGCGCCGGCGGCAAGGGTAGTGCGGTGGAATTCCTTGGCGGGGTCCAGCGGGATTTCCTGGTGGCGGCCGGAAATAAACTCCTCGTGCTGCTGATCCTTGTCGGTTTCGTGCATCTTTTTAATATTGGGCATCGTCTGCCTCCACGGGGCCTTTCCACAGAAATTGGGGGTTTGAAAACAACGTCTAAACGCCCATTGTCCCACGGGTAAGGCGCGTTGTGCATCCTCGCCCCACGGGGGACGGGCATGCTTTAAGGTTGGGTTATAGATTTGCACGTTTGGAGGAGACACCATGGTTAATGTTGCCGTGATGGGTGCTGGTTCTTGGGGCACTACCTTGGCCAAGGTCTTTGCGGACGCCGGAAATGACGTTCGCCTGTGGGCACGCCGCGCGGAATTGGCGCAGGCGATCAACGAGACCCACACCAATCCGGACTATTTGCCGGATACCCGGCTGCCGGCCGCAGTGAGGGCCACCCACAATGATACGGAAGCGCTGGCGCTTGCCGACGTCGTCGTGTTCGGCGTTCCCTCCCAAACCTTGCGCGCCAACGTGGAAAAGTGGGCGCCGCACTTGCCGGAAGACGCCACCTTGGTCTCCATTTCTAAGGGTGTAGAGACCGCCACGCTCAAGCGCATGAGCGAGGTCATTATGGATGCGGCCGGCGTGCCAGCAGACCGTGTGGCGGTACTGTCTGGCCCGAACTTGGCCAAGGAGATTGCTGCCGGCCAAGTGGCCGCCACGGTGATTGCCTGCTCCGATGAAGGCCGCGCTCAGCGCGTGCAAGCAGCGGTCGCCGCGCCGTACCTGCGGCCCTACACCAATACCGATGTTATCGGCGCGGAAATCGGCGGTGCCTGCAAAAACGTCATCGCCTTAGCCTGTGGTATCGCCTCCGGCAAGGGGCTGGGCAATAACACCATGGCCACCATCATCACCCGCGGTCTGGCGGAAATTACTCGCCTGGGAGTGGAGCTGGGGGCGGATCCATTTACTTTCTCCGGCCTCGCAGGCATGGGCGACTTGGTGGCAACGTGCACCTCGACATTGTCGCGCAACCGCACCTTTGGCTATCGCCTGGGCCAAGGCGGCACGATTGAAGAGGCCAAAGCCGCGACCAATGGCCAGGTCGCGGAGGGCGTCTACTCCTGTGACTCCATCTATCGCCTCGCCCAGCAGGCCGGGGTAGAGATGCCTATCACGCACGCGGTTTATGGCGTGTGCTACGAGGGCATGGCGGTGGAAGATATGATCATCGCTTTGATGGGTCGGTCCAAGAAGTCGGAGTAGGTCGAGGGTAAAATCTGCGGGCATGACTGAAAAGACCCGCGTGGCCGTTATCTATGGCGGCCGTAGCACCGAGCACTCCGTATCCTGCGTATCCGCAGGCGCGATCATGAACCACCTCGACCCAGAGAAATTCGAGGTCGTGCCCATCGGCATTACCCGTGAGGGCACGTGGACGCCTGGCACCACGGAGGGCTTAGAAATTGTCGATGGCGTTATGCCGGAGGTCAGCCCAGGTGCGGAGCTGACCCTTTCTCTTGATCCCAATGCCAGGGGTCAATTCCACAACGTCACCGACGGCACGCTCTTCGCAGAGGTCGACGTGGTATTTCCCATTCTGCACGGCCCCTTTGGTGAGGACGGCACTGTCCAAGGCCTCTTTGAGCTTTCCGGCTTGCCCTATGTAGGCCCAGGGGTATTGGCTTCCTCGGTGGGAATGGATAAGGAATTTACCAAGAAGGTGCTGGCAGCCGCAGACCTACCAGTAGCGCCCGAGGTCATCCTCAAAGGCCGCACCGAGCTAAGCGAGGACGAAAAGCAACGATTAGGCCTGCCCGTCTTTGTAAAACCCGCACGCGGTGGATCCTCCATTGGCGTTTCCAAGGTCTCTACTTGGGAGGAGTTCCCCGCAGCCGTCGACCTGGCGTTAGAAGATGACGAAAAGATCCTGGTGGAGCCTGAAATCGTTGGCCAAGAGGTAGAAATCGGTGTACTCCACTATGCCGATGGCACCTTGCTGGCCTCCGTCCCAGCGCTGCTCGCCGGTATCGATGATTCCGACGAGGGCTTTTATGGCTTCGACACCAAGTACCTCGATAATGTGGTCACCGCCGAAATCCCTGCGCCTTTCGCACCTGAGCTGACCGAGAAACTACGCGGAATGGCAATCCGCGCCTTCGAGGCCCTCAACTGTGAGGGCCTGTCCCGAGTCGACTTCTTCGTCACCGAGGACTCCGTGTACATCAACGAGATCAATACCCTGCCGGGCTTTACCCCGATCTCCATGTACCCGCAGGTGCTCGCGGCTTCCGGGGTGGAATACCCGGCGCTACTTGAGGCGCTTATTGAGCAGGCCCTAGCCAAGTAGGCCTAAGCGCTGCCTACTTTTCGGTCGTGTGCTCTGCGAGCACGTCGCCGATTTCCACCAGTGCCGCCTGCGCGGCATCTTGTGGGGCGTGTAGCGCAAGGTAGTCCTCGCGGCCGAGGGCAAACCACGTGCCTGCGGTCGTGCCATGAGCCAAGGTAGTGTCCTCGAACCACGGAATATCGTTAACCTGCTGGAGCTTGACTCCGGCGCGATAGTTCTCCGGCTTGGCTACGCCGCATCGCGCAACGATGTCTTCGCGGCCATTGGCGCTCCACACATAGGTATTCTTTTCCTCTACCTTGCGGCGGTTGTATCCTTCAGCCACCGAATCGGGCAGGGCCTTGTCCACCTCGGCGCACATCTGGTCATTGCCCGCCTTGAGCGCCTTGAGTGGCGCCTCGTGCGCGGTGGCTGGCTTTTCTTCGAGGGAAGAGAGGGCGTCGTTAAGCTCGCCCGGCTCTGCATCAGTGGAGGCAGTGACCGCGACAATGGGGAAGCGCTGTGCCGCATACCAGGTGGTGAGGTTGGAGCCAGGGGTGGCATCACGCACCTGGAACCACTGTTCGCCCTCTACGTCCTGGGTCTGGGAATACTCGGTGTACTGGAAAGGCATATCCACGCCACAGCGCACGGTGACCTTATCGTCTGAGGTAGCGGCCCAAGCCGCGACACCAGAAGGCACGGGATCGGCAATGTCTGCCCGCGGTTTATCCATCACCTTGTCCGGCAGGGCGTCGATAAAGCTGCGGCAGGCTTGCGAGTCTGCCTCCTTAGACTCCACGGGGGAGACCGCCACGGGTGCTTTGGCGACGTTATTGAATACGTATTTTGCGCCGAAAAGGACCGCAAGAACCATCACTATGGACAACCCAAGTGAAATGAAGATCGCGGTGCGGTTAAATTGGGATGTCATAAGGGCTCATAGTATCGAAAGGAAGCTGGTGAACTTAACTCAGACTCTCGCAGATGTGGGAGAACGCGCCGCCATCCGGGAAATTACCTCCGTGGCCTCCAGTGGGCTCAATGGAGACGATGCCGCGGTTCTGCCCAGTGCGCCGCCGAATTCCCGCACCGTGACGGCCACTGATTTGATGGTGGAGGGACGTCATTTCCTGCGCGAGTGGTCTACCCCGCGCGAGATTGGCAAGAAGGCCATCTTGCGCAATTTTGCCGATGTGGAAGCTATGGGTGCTCGCCCGGTGGCCGCCCTCCTTGCTATCGCCGCGCCAGGTGATACCCCGGTGCCCTTCGTGCGCGGCATTGCCGAGGGAATTGCGGAGCATAGCTCTTTCTATAACGCCGAGTTGGTAGGCGGTGACCTTACGAAGTCCGATCTTTTGGTCATTAATATCACGGCCGTAGGCTTCCTGGGCGGCAGCCTTCCCGCCTTGACCTTGGACGGGGCGCGGGCAGGTCAGCAGGTGGTAGCGCACGGCAAGATCGGCCACTCGGCCGCCGGCTTGGCCTTGTTGGAGCGCTTCGGCCGGAACCTGCCTGCAGGGCATGAGCACCTGCAGCCGCTTATCGACGCCCACTGTGCCCCCTGGCTCAACCCCGGCCGCGGCGTCATTGCCCGTGCCGCGGGGGTCACCGCGATGACCGATAACTCAGACGGGCTAATTCAAGACTGCACTACGATGGCCGAGCACTCCTGTGTGCACATGGACTTGGATCCGCAGGCCTTGAAACCGGAAGAATTGCTGTGCCAAGCCGCGGATTTACTCGACTGCGATCCGTGGGAATGGGTACTCAGCGGCGGCGAAGACCACACCCTCATCGGCACGACGGCAAAAGAAGCACCCTCGGGATTCCGAAAGATTGGAACCGTAACCCGCGGCTGCGGGGTTACGCTAGGAGGCACCACACCGAGCTATCAGAAAGGCTGGCTGAGCTTTTAACCATGCACCCCACCTACCACCCTTCCTGGGAACCGGTGCTGGCGCCGGTAGTAGAAGAGCAATGGCCACAGATCTCTCACGCTCTTGAGGGCCAAGACTATCTGCCCCCGGCTGAGGACGTCTGCCGCGCGTTGCGCATGCCGCTGGATAAGGTCCGCGTGCTCATCGTGGGCCAAGACCCTTATCCCACCCCAGGACACGCCATGGGCATGGCCTTCTCGACTCGCCCAGGCGTGAAACCGCCGCGTTCCTTGGTCAATATTTACCGCGAGCTGCACGATGATCTGGGTATCAACGGCCGGGAGGATGGTGACCTGAGCGCCTGGGCGGACCAGGGAGTGTTGTTGCTCAACAGAGTGCTTACGGTAGCCCCAGGCCAGGCTGGATCGCACCGCCGCATCGGTTGGGAAGAAATTACCGAGGCTGCCATTCGCGCGCTCAACCGCAGCCCCATGGTCGCGATTCTCTGGGGCCGGGATGCGCAAGCGTGTGAGCGCTTTCTTCCAGACGTCCCTTGTATCAAGTCCCCACATCCCTCGCCGCTATCTGCCAGCCGCGGTTTCTTTGGTTCTCAGCCCTTTTCCCGGGCAAACGCCCTTTTGCGGGACCAAGGCGCACAGGAAATAGACTGGCGCTTGTAAACTATTGCGCATGTCCTACCCCAGCACGCTGGATTCCCACGGAATGCGCAATTGGGCCACCCGCGCCGTGGGGGAATTAGCCCATCGTCGCGATGAGATCAACGCGCTCAATGTCTTTCCTGTACCGGATTCCGATACGGGCTCGAATATGGCGCACACCATGGAGGCGGCGGTTGCAGAGCTGGACAATGGCGGCGATGTCGCCGACTCCCTTGCGCTGGGGGCGGTGCGTGGTGCCCGCGGAAACTCGGGAATGGTGCTGTCCCAGGTTCTGCGCGGCGTTGCCGAGTCAACTGTGGACTCAGTTATCGACGGCGACGTTTTTGCCCGCTCCCTGCAGCAGGCCGTGGAGCTGGTGGACCGAGCCATTGCCCAGCCGGTGGAAGGCACAGTTATTACGGTTCTGAAGGCAGCCGCCGAGGCCGCCGACGACGCTGAAGCGCAGTCAGGCGCAACCTTGCACAGTATTGTGAGCGCCGCAATCGCTGCCGCGGAAACGGCCCTCGAGCGCACTCCTTCGCAATTGCCAGCCCTGCGCGAGGCAGGCGTGGTGGATGCTGGCGGCGCCGGCCTCGTTATCCTTTTAGAGTCTCTTCTCGCAGAAATTGAAGGCTCGACTGGGCACACAGACCTGCCCGAACCGGAGCCGGATACTGAACTGGAAGTGGTCTTTTTCTTCGAGGGAGATATAAACACGCTGCAGGCAGCAATTGAACCGTTGGGAGACAGCCTCGTCATCGCTCGGGCCACCGAGGACAGCGCTAATGTACATATCCACTCCCGCCAGGCAGCCAAGGTCATTGAAACCGCCTTTGGTACCGGAGAGGTAACCAACCTGCACCTGGAGGTGTTGCCTCCTTACGCCGAAGCTGTTTCCGAAGAGCCGATTGCTCGCCGAGTGTTTGCTGCCGCACCGGCCGGGCCTATCAGCGATCTTCTGGCATCTGCGGGGGTTAGCGTAGTGTCTCCGGATGATCCTATTGCCGCTAAGGACGAGGACATCGTTCTTGCCACCGACGTGTGTTCACAGACCGCTGCTGGGCGAGTAGTGCTCGCGCAATCGCTGGCTGCAGCCTTAGCCGCGATCTCTGTTTATGAACCGGATAACCCAGATACTGGTGCCGTCGTTGCTGCCATGCGTGATGCTGCCAAGTCCATGCGAGTGGCTTACCCGAGCCAGGAAACCCCGCAGTCAATCATTGCCACTTGCCGCGATCTCTTGGCAGAAGGCGGTGAACAGGTCACAGTCCTAAGCGCCCTAGACCTAGACCAGGAGGAGCTAGCTCAACAGCTCCGCGTAGATGTTATGGCACTGAAAGTACCGGAAATCGCAACCGAAATCGGAGTGGAATAGCAATGCTCGGCTGGCAGGACAACCGCCCTTTGACAGAGGTGCTTGCGGCGAAAGACGCCGCGAAGATTACCAAAGCACTGGGGTATGAGACCTGCGGCGAGCTCTTAGCTCACTATCCGCGAGACTATATCCGCCACAACAAGGACGTCGGTCTAGGAGACGCTGCCGAGGGCGATATCGTCACGGTTACCGGAACTATTACCGGATTCACCCGCCATGACTCGGGCAAGACCACCATCATCAATGTGCAGCTCGATGGCAGCATCATTGCGACGTTTTTCAATGCCAATTACGTGATGCGGATGTTGCACCGCGGACAGCGCGTCATGATGAGCGGCAAGCTCAAATTCTTCCGGAACCAACCCCAATTACAGCAGCCAGACTTCGTAGAGATCGATGCTTTCGGCCGCCCCGATGGCGAACTGGATGACTACCGGCAGCCAGCGGCTGGGTCTGGCAAGAAGCACCGCCCAAAGGCCACCGGCTCGCTGCGGAACCTGTCGCAGTTTGGCAGGCTCGACCAGCTCCTCTTGGAACGTGAATGGATACCGGTGTACCCAGCCACGTCCAAGGTGACCTCGTGGTACATCATGGGCGCCATCCACTACGTCCTATCTAAGACCCCGCCGATTGCGGAACCGCTGGATTATCGGATGATTATCAGCCTCGATAAGGCAGTGCGGGAAATCCATGAGCCAGGGGAAGCAGGCCCCTACCGTGCGATTCAGCGGCTGAAGTACAACGAGGCTCTGTCTATTGGTCTGGTGATGGCATTGCGCCAGCGGGATGCCGAAGCCCGGACCGCTTCTACCATGCCTGCTACCTTAGGCGGCTATCGCGAGGAACTGCTGAGTCATCTGCCCTTTGACCTGACCGAAGGGCAGCGTCGCGTCATTAGCGAGATCGAAGACGATCTGGCTCGTCCGCTGCCCATGATGCGCTTGTTGCAAGGCGAGGTTGGCTCGGGCAAAACCATGGTGGCTACCTGCGCTATGTTGCAGGCTGTCGACGCAGGAACGCAGGCCGCACTGTTGGCGCCTACGGAAGTACTCGCCTCGCAACACGCTGCCTCCATCGGGACCTCGGTTCCCGAAGGGGTCAAGGTGGTACTCCTGACCGGCTCCATGCGTACGGCGGACAAGCGGCAGGCTTTATTGGATATTGTCTCCGGTGACGCGGACATCATCATTGGAACCCATGCGATTATTCAGGACACCGTGGAGTTCTTTAACCTGGGATTGGTCGTCGTAGATGAGCAACACCGGTTCGGTGTAGAGCAGCGCGATAGCCTGCGGTTAAAGGCACGTGAAGGCCTCAGCCCCCACGTACTGGTGATGACAGCAACACCGATTCCGCGCACCATTGCGATGACCGTCTTTGGCGACCTCGCCGTATCAACGCTGACCGAGCTGCCCGGTGGTCGCAAACCTATTCAGTCAGCGGTGGTGGCCGAGTGGCGGCCGACCTGGGTGCTGCGCGCCCTTGAGCGGATACGCGAGGAGGTGGCCCACGGCCATCAGGCCTATATCGTTTGCCCGCGCATTGAAGGCAAAGGCGGAGTGCTAGAGCTTGCACAGCAGCTGGAAAACGGACCGTTTAAGGGACTGCGCGTAGCCATCTTGCACGGAAAGATGCCCAATAAAGATGAGGTAATGACGTCATTTGCTAGGGGAGAGATCGATATCTTGGTCTCTACGACGGTCATCGAGGTAGGTGTGGATGTTCCCAATGCCACGGTGATGCTCATTCGCGAGTCTGAGCATTTCGGCGTTTCCCAGTTGCACCAGTTGCGCGGGCGCGTGGGACGAGGCGGTAATGCCTCCATTTGTCTTCTGCACACAACGGCAGCCGATAACACTCCATCCTTCCGTCGTATCACTCAGATCGCCCAAACTTCCTCGGGTTTTGAACTGGCCGAGCTTGATTTGCGCCAGCGCCAAGAGGGCGACATCTTGGGCACCATGCAGTCCGGAACGCATCGCACACTGCGGCTACTGAACTTGGCGGATGACCAAGACATTGTGGAGCGCACCCATACGGATGCGCGCGCCATGGTGTTGCGCAATCCCGAGTTGGCTGAGGAACTCACGCGCAATTTGAGCGAAAGCGAACAGGAATACTTGGAGAAGAACTAAGACGGGTTAACCTAGAAGCATGAAAATTTACGCCCCCTTCGCGGGCATCGTCCGCTGCCATGTGAATGTGGGAGACACTGTTGATACCGGAGTACCGCTTGCGACCGTTGAAGCCACGAAGCTTGAGGCTCCCGTAGAAAGCCCGGGACCAGGAAAGGTCTACCGTATCGTGGTCTCTGATTTTAGTGACGTGCTGGGCGGAGACCTTTTGATGGAGATTGGAGAAGCATAAATGACGCGCATTATTGCCGGCGAAGCCCGCGGCCGCACCATTAAAGTGCCTGCAGAAGGAACCCGGCCTACTGCAGACCGCGCCCGCGAAGGGCTGTTTTCATCCCTCACTGCACGGTGGGGCTTTGCTGGATCTTTGGTGCTCGATCTTTTTGCTGGCTCTGGTGCCCTAGGTCTTGAGGCAGCGAGCCGTGGGGCAGATGAAGCAGTACTGGTGGAATCTTCGGCCGATGCGGTAAAGATCATCCGGCACAACATGGGCGTCGTCAAGCATCCCGGCGTGCGTGTGCAAGAGATGAAGGTAAGCACTTACCTGGCTAGTGCCCCGCGCAAACACTTTGACCTGGTGCTGGCGGACCCGCCCTATGCTTTTGATGAAGTGGATGAACTCATTGCTGCCATCGAACCAGTGCTTACCGATCGCGCAATGGTAGTAATTGAGCGCCATGTTGATTCCGCGGATACTGAGTGGCCTGCTGGTTTTGAGCCCACCGGCCAGAAGCTTAAGAAGCGCACCTTTGGCATCGCACGCATGGATATGGCCGTTTATACCCGCCCCGGCAGCGAGGACACCGAAGACTAAACCACTGAAAAGAAAGCGAAAGTAGCATGACTAAGGCCGTCTGCCCTGGATCCTTTGACCCCGTCACCTTAGGCCACGTCGATATCATCAACCGCGCTAACCAGATGTTTGATGAGGTCACCGTGTTAGTAACCGGTAACCCAGACAAGCCCTCCGGCCTCTTTAGCGTGGAGGAGCGCATGGAACTTATCCGTCAGAGCGTGGATTCTTCCATCAAGGTCGACTATTGCTCCGGGCTTTTGGTGGATTACACCACGGAGCATGGGGCGGACGTTTTGGTGAAGGGACTGCGAAGCTCTCTCGACTATGAATATGAGCTGCCCATGGCGCAAATGAACCGGCGCCTTTCCGGTATCGATACCGTCTTCCTACTCACGGACGAGAAGTACGGATATATCAGTTCCTCGCTGTGTAAGCAGGTAGCAAAGTTTGGCGGCGACGTAACGGGTATGTTCCCCGAATCCGTAGGTCGTGCGGTAAAGGAGAAATACCGTCAGTGAGCCTCGCACTGGTTATTTTCCTCGTCGTTGTCGTTGGTTCGACACTGCAACGGGTATCCGGAATGGGGCTCGGTCTCATCGGCGGTCCCATCCTCATGCTGATTATGGGGCCGGTCGAAGGCATACTAGTCATCAACGTTCTGGCTTGTGTTAACGCGATGTTGACCACCTATTCCGTGCGCGAGAATGTGAGCTGGAAGAAGTTCGGGCTAATAGCCCCAGTCATGGTGATTGGCTCCTTGGCCGCGGCGCTGCTCATTAGGCGTATGGACACGGCAGGGCTCATGATTGTGGTGGGTGCTGCGCTTCTGGCCGCACTGGCGGTGGTCACTTTTGGAAAGAAGTTTGTCCCGCCGATGGAGGGCAAAGGCCCTGCCATCTCCGCCGGTATTCTCGGCGGCTTTACCAATACCTTGGCGGGCGTTGCGGGCCCGGTTATTACCGTCTATGCGCAGGCGGCAAAGTGGCCCCAACATGTTTACGCCGCCACGCTGCAGCCGATTTTTGTCGTAGGCGGATTCTTTTCCGTGATGACCAAGACTCTCACAGGTGCGGCACACTTTGATGGCCTGCCTTGGATGATGTGGCCCGCGGGAGTATTAGGCATGTGTGTAGGAATTTGGGCCGGAACCCGGATTGCCCAGCGTGTTCCACGAGAAAAAGCCCGCGTGCTTTCGCTGAGCGTCGCCGGCTTGGGTGCGGCCAGCGCATTGATTCGGGGTCTTTTAACACTGGTGTAGAGGAATGAGTCATGACATAGCCCGCCGGTCCTCTCTTTTAGCTGAAAGACGGCGGGCTGAAGGCACTCTGTTGAGTGCAGTGGGGGTTACAGCAGCGAAGCCAAAAAGTCCTTGGTGCGTGCCTGTTGCGGGTTATCCAAAACCTCGGCAGGGCTGCCGGACTCGATGACAACGCCGCCGTCCATGAAGAAAACCTTATCGGCTACCTCGCGTGCAAAACCCATCTCGTGGGTGACTACGAGCATGGTCATGCCTTCGGCTGCGAGGTCCTTCATAACGCGCAGCACTTCGCCGACGAGCTCGGGGTCGAGGGCGGACGTAGGTTCGTCGAAAAGCATAAGCTTAGGATCCATGGCCACCGCACGAGCGATGGCAACGCGCTGTTGCTGGCCGCCAGAGAGCTGTACTGGGTAGTTATTGGCCTTGGACGCCAAGCCAACGTCCTCCAACAGCTCCATAGCGCGGGCGCGGGCGGTTTCTTCCGGGATCTTTTTCACCTGCACCGGTGCCTCGATGATATTTTCAATCACCGTGCGGTGGGGGAAAAGGTTGAAAGACTGAAAGACCATGCCGATATCGGAGCGCTGCTCTGCGGCTTCCTTCTCGCTGATCTCATAAAGGGTGCCGTTCTTTTCGCGGTAGCCAATTAGCTCGCCGTCGACGTAGAGGCGGCCCGCCGTAGCCTTATCAAGGTGGTTGACGCAGCGCAGGAAGGTGGACTTGCCGGAGCCCGAGGGACCCAGTAGACAGGCTACTTCGCCGGGCTGGACCTCAAGGTCAATGCCTTTGAGGACCTCGAGCTGTCCGAAGGACTTATGGACATTCTGGGCGGAAATCATGGGAGTAGCCATTAGTTTTTAGCCTCCGAAATCACGGATACGTTGCGGGGGATGGTGCCTTCAGCGTCTGCCAGCGCAGCAAGTTGGCGGCCGGTGAGTTCGCGTGTGGCACCGCGCTCAAAGCGGCGCTCCAGGAAGTACTGTCCCACCATCAGTAGGGAAGTAACCACGAGGTACCAGGAGGCTGCGACCAGCAGCAGCGGGATGGGCTGGAAGAGGGCGGCGGAAATATCAGTGGAGCGGCCGAAGATCTCCTCGGTATAAGGAATGGCCACCACGAGGGAAGAGGTCTTGAGCAAGGAAATGAATTCATTGCCTGTAGGCGGAATGATAATGCGCATGGCCTGCGGAAGGACGGTGCGGCGCATGGTCATCCACCAGGACATGCCGAGTGCCTTGGAAGCTTCCTTCTGCCCCTCGGGAACGGAGGTGATACCGGAGCGCACAATCTCGGCCATATAGGCGGCTTCATTGAGACCCAGGCCCATCACCGCAAGGAAGAAGGCGTTGGTGAGGATCGTCTGCAAGGATACCTCGGTAAAGCCCAGGTTGATGGATTGATAGATGGCGGAAAGCAGGCCCCAAAACACCAGCTGCACATAGATAGGGGTTCCGCGGAAGACCCAGAGGAATACCCAGGAGACGCTGCGCAGCACCGGGTTCGGGGACATGCGCATAACCGCAAGTATGGCACCACCGACAACGCCGATGATCATGGACAAAATGGTGATGGCGATGGTGTGGAGGGAGGCAAGTGCAATGCGCTTATCAAAGAGGTACTGGAAGTAGGTGTCCCAGCCAAAAGCCTCGTTGCGGGCGGAGGCGATGATAAACCACGCGCCGAGCACGATAAGCAAGCCGGCGAATACCCAGCGCCATGGGTGGCGTAGAGGTCGCGCCTCGATCTTGGCGGGCTTTTCCTTAGGCTCGGCCGTAGCTGGCGTCGCCGTATTTTCATTAACCATTGATCGGCCTTTCATTAATCATTGCCTGGTCTATTAAGCCATCCTCGATGCCCCAGCGGGACAAAATTTCTGCATACTCACCGGTCTCGATGAGGTGCTGCAGTGCTGCGGCCGAGGCCTTGCCCAAATCGGAATCCTTGGGAACGGCAAAGCCATAGGGCGATGCTTGGAACATATCGCCTACCTGCCGCATCTTTCCCTCGGAGCGATTGACAGCCCACGCCGTTACTGGAGAGTCTGCGGACAGGGCATCTGCGCGTCCCATGAGGACCGCCAACGCGGCGTTGTCACCCGTGTCATAAGACAAAACAGTGAGATCGCCGTTGCACGCATCCTTCTTGGGGCGCACATCGTCGGTTTCAGATACCGTGGTGCGCTGCACCGCAACCGTCAAGCCGCAAGGATTATCCGGGTCAACCTTCTTAGGTCCATCTACTCGCTCGGCCCACTGGATGCCGGCGTAGAGGTGATCTACAAAGTCGAATTCATTGCGGCGCTCGGGGTTATCCGTGAAGCCGGATGCACCCATATCAATCTGGCCCGATTGCACGGCGGGCAAGATCATCGAGAAGTCCTGTTCCATGGGCTGGAAATCGAGTCCCAAGACTCCGGCAACGGCGCGAGCAAGATCGAGTTCAACGCCCTGGAGCGCCCCGTGGGAATCCTTGAGCTGAAATGGGGCATAGGGTGGGTTAGTTCCGGCAGTGAGGACGCCATCGTTGTCGTCATACATGGCGGCAATTTCCGGCACCATTGCGGAATGGGGTTCTTCCCAGCCGTCCGGAGTGGAATCTTCCTCGTTGGTGACGCAGGCGCTTAGGCTCAGCGTGGGGACGAGGACCGCGGCGATAATCGCGCGGCGAGAAAACGAGCGCGGCATTACTTTTGCGCCGTCCTTTCATCTATAGCTCGGGCTTTCTTCATATCTACGACAATGAACGCGGAGACGAGGAGTGCACCGAGGATGAACATGCCGATGATGATGCCGCTAGAGGCATCTTGGTCAGCTCCCCACGGCCACAGTGCGCGCAGAGAACCGAGCATGAAGCCTGCCATGGCCATCAGGGTCGGGGCGCGGTGGTGATCCAGCAGGAAGTTCAACACCTTGATAAATGCCGCCAGGCCGCACAGGGCACCCAGCGCGAAGACCGCGATAGTGCCTAGGTCACGATCTGAGACGGCTCCAATAATGGGCTGGTAGAGGCCCATAGTCAGCAGGATGAGCGAGCCGGAAATGCCCGGCAGGATAAGTGCGCAGACCGCGATGGCGGCGGCGAAGAAGACCACGATGAGGCTGGGGTTCTCGTGCGGTTCGGAGGTGAATCCGGTGATAAAGAAGATGGCAATCGCAGCGATTATAAATGCGATGATAGAAGAGGGGCGCAGTCTCTCTTGCTTAGAAAGCATGGATAGTGGCACAAAAATGGACACAGCCACCATGCCCAAAAATAGCGCTCCGGAAGCCGATACATGATTATCCACGAAGTTAGAAAGCACGGTGGACATACCGAAGACGGCAATAAACATGCCGATAGCTACGGAGAGAAGAAAGCTCCATTCGACCTTTTTGAAGCGGCCGGAAATGAGATCGTTGGCGTTGTGGACTGCGCGTTCATAAATGCCCACGATGAGCGCCACGGTGCCACCGGAGATGCCCGGTACAAGCTCGGCCATGCCGATGAGGGCACCGCGGATAGCGTTTAAAATGTATTGCATAGAATAAAAATCTACCTGGGAGGGGACTGGTGCGGAGGGCGACTGGCCTAGCAAGGCGGCAGAAAAGTGCCGAAGGGAGACGCTAGGCGAACCGCTGTAAAGCGTAATGCATATCTTTCATTAGAGGGCGGTGATCTACCTACCGCGGCAAGGGAGGCTCTTCTCCCTAACTGTAGAGGTAAAACCGTATTCATGAATATTCTGTCAGTTTAATGCACCCCAATGCAACTATGCAGTTTGGGGCAGGATATGCGGAATCTCACACGGGCAAATGCTCTATTTGGCAGAAACCATAAGTTTCCCATTATTCAGTCTGATGTTTACGCGGGATTCAACTAGCTGAAAGATTCACGCCCTAGAATCCCCCGCGTATTCCCGCCATTTCCCCTGTGCAAGCATCCCTTTCCAGTCATAAAGGACTCTCTATGAAAAATCGTTTCGTCCTGCCTGCGTTAACTGCAACCGCGGTGGTGGGAAACCTCATTGTTGTACCGGCAGCGAGCGCTGCGGAGGTTGGGGCCGAGGGGGCATCGGTCAGCGAAGGCTCTCGCTTTAGCATCGGCGTCTTACCGGATACCCAGTTCTATTCGCGATATTCCACCCCGGAGACCGGCAACTTGGCCCAAGCTCGTTACGGAAGCGAACCCTACTTGGCCCAAACCCAATGGTTGGTGGAGCACCAAGACGAGCTGAACATGGACTTTGTCACCCATCTGGGTGACGTTGTAGACCAGTGGAACGTGGAGGGCGAATGGCAGGTGGCTGATAAGGCCATGCAGGTCCTCGACGATTCGGATCTGAACTACTCCATCCTGCCCGGCAATCACGACATGGACGTGGAGGGTGCGTCGGCACACCCTTATGACAAGTGGTTTAGTGCCGATCGTGCCAAGGCCGCTAATCCGGAAACCTTCCAAGAGCGCTACACGGCCATCAATAATGACTCCGAGGCTCACATCTTTGAAGCCGAGGGCCAGAAGTACCTCAACCTTGCGTTGGGCTGGCGCGCCGACGATAAGGCCCTTGCGTGGGCGCAAGGCATCATCGATAAGCACCCCAACCTCCCCGTCATCGTCACGACGCACGAAGCCCTCAATATCGATGGCCAGGGTAACGTCTTCTACTCCGATGACTACGGCAAGGGCATGTGGGACAACTTTATCAAGCGCAACGACCAGATTTTCCTGGTGATGGGCGGCCACCACCATGGTGCGGGCTACCGCGTGGATAAAAACGATGCCGGCCATGACGTCGTCTCCATCTTGCAGGACTATCAGATGGCCTACCAAGGCGGCAACGGTCTGCTGGGCGTGCTTGAGTTTGATCTTTCCGGCAAGCAATTGGAAATGACCGCGCTCTCTCCGTGGGTGGCGCAGAAGCCGCACGAGGAGCTGACGCAGTTCGACAAGCTCACCCTAGATGATAAGGGCGATAGCTACGCCATTCCGTTCGACTTTGAGCAGCGCTTTTCTTCCTTTTCCCCGGATTTCACCGTGGGCGAGGGCCACCAGCCGGACCTAGCGCAGCGTGCACGTGACATCGCCGCTGAAGGCTTTAGGCCCTATACCATTGCGGAAGACGAGCTTCCCAAGGGCGCGGACGATTTTGCCAAGAATGATCACACGGTATTCCACTGGCGCCCGGGCCAGGCGCAGGGCAAGGACGGCGATGCGCTTGCCGACGGCGCCCCTGCCGGCCGTGGCACCACCATCCCCGATATTGCCAGCGATTCCGGCAGCGACCTGCATCGCTCTGGCGCCATGCTAGGCGATCGAGTGACCTATAGCTCTGACCACCACCCGCTGTCTTCAGATGCCGGCTCCCTCTTTTGGTCCGACCCAGCAGGCAAGGTAGGCAATGCCGAGTTCCGCACCGACAAGGACGCGCCTGCAAATAATGTGGATACCACCAAGGGGTACACCTTCGAATCCTTCGTCAAGATTCCTAAAGACTTCAATGGCGCACAACATGGCTGGGGAAGCGCGCTGAGCCGCGACTCTGCCATTAATAAATTGGTCGACGGCTCTGATGACACGGACCCCACCGTCATGTTTGGTATCTCCAACCTCCGCGAGCTGCGCTGGTGGGCGGAGCCGAAGCAGGGAAGCGGTTCTACCGTATGGTCCCACGAGGTGCCCAAGAACGAGTGGATGCACATCGCCGTGGTCAACGATCCGCAGCGCGATAGCGTGGAGATGTTCATCAACGGCGCGCCTATCTTGCGCAATGCGGTAGGCGCCGAAGGTCTTCTCCCGCGTGACCTGCAGTGGGTTATGGGCGGCGGCTTTGATAACCAGCGCCCGCAGGACCCCTGGTACGGCTGGATTGGTGAAACCCGACTGACCCAAGGTGTTCTGGGCAAGGAGGAATGGCTTACCGCCCGTGCGCATGATTCCGGCAAGCCGACCGATACCACGCAACCTGCCACGGGGAGCTCCGCATCGAGCAGTGGCGCGAGCTCCAAGCCCGCCGTCTTGGGAGCAATCCTCGGCATCGCGGGCGTGGCCGGACTCATCGGTCTAGCGTTACCGCAGCTGAAGGCTTCCATTCCGCAAATCAACGCAGTGCTGCGCAAGTACCACCTGCCAACGCTGCCTGAACTGGGCTAAAGCAAAGACCTCGGTTTCCTGACTTAGTGGAAACCGAGGTCTTTTTCTAGTCGTGCCCCTGGTGAGACTCGAACTCACACTGGACGGGTTTTGAATCCGTTGCCTCTGCCAATTGGGCTACAGGGGCGCACAGTGTAAAGGCTGGTTGCCTTTGACTGTGAGAATAGTAGCGCAGAGCATTGACGAATTCCTAATTGGGTCAGGGGTAGTGGGGGAATGCCCACGTCATCCACATAATCTGCACCAGGGTGTTCGGATGTCGGTGCGCTTCTCTAGGATGGGGCAGGTGACTATTAATCAGCCTCGACTTCTGCTCATTGACGGCCACTCTATGGCCTTTCGTGCCTTCTATGCCCTGCCGGTGGATAATTTCTCCACCTCAGGAGGTCAGCACACTAATGCCGTGTATGGCTTTTTATCGATGCTCTCTAATATCGTGGTGGAAGAGACCCCCGACGCCATTGCGGTGGCATTCGACGTGGGGCGCAAGACCTTCCGCACTGAGATGTTCCCGGACTATAAAGCCCAGCGCGAGGCTGCGCCGGAAGAATTCAAGGGTCAGGTAGACCTCATTCGCGAGGTGCTCGAGGTGCTGGGGATTACCACCTTGTCCCGCGAGAATTTCGAGGCCGATGACATTCTGGCGACGCTGGCGACCGAGGCGCAGGATTATGAGACCCTCATCGTCACCGGTGACCGTGATTACCTGCAATTGGTAAACGAATCTACGACGGTGCTGTATCCCATGAAGGGCGTTTCCACGCTCCATCGCTTTACCCCTTCCGCGGTAGAAGAGAAGTACGGTCTCACCCCCGCGCAGTACCCAGACCTTGCCGCGTTGCGTGGTGATCCTTCCGATAATTTGCCGGGCATCCCAAAGGTAGGTGAGAAGACCGCCACCA
This sequence comes from Corynebacterium sp. CTNIH16, assembly GCF_032821655.1. NCBI lineage: Bacteria > Bacillati > Actinomycetota > Actinomycetes > Mycobacteriales > Corynebacteriaceae > Corynebacterium > Corynebacterium sp. CTNIH16. The sequence continues at coordinate 193,452 of NZ_JAVBIG010000003.1, forward strand.
AGTGGATAGTCAAATATGGGGACTTGGCATCCTTGGTAGAGCACGCGGAGGAAATTAAGGGCGTGGTAGGCAATAACTTCCGCGAGCGCCTTGAACAGGTGCAGATGAACCGCAAGCTCACCCAGATGATCACGGACATGGACCTAGAGGTCGGCCCCGATGACTTGGCCTTTAAGGAAGCCAAGGTCGCCGATGTAGCCGCCAAGTTCGATGACCTCGAGTTTGGTACCAACCTGCGCGATCGCGTATTGGCTGCCATTCCCAATGATGGCGCTGAGGCAACGGCGCAGGCCGAGGAAGTCCAAGAGCTAGAGACGGTCATCGATGACGAGCCCTTGTCCCAGTGGCTGCCCGGCCGAGAGCATGTCGCGGTGTATGTCCAAGGCGAGGGAACCCCGGGACAGGGCGACGCTTCGGCGATTGCTTTCGTGGACCAAGACCGTCATGGCCTGCAAGTGGAGCTGGGCGATCTTTCTGCCGAGGACGATAAGGCCTTGGCTCAGTGGTTGGCGGCTGATACGCCGAAGTATTTCCACGAGGCAAAGGCGGCCTTCCATATGCTTGCCGGTCGTGGGATTGAGTTGGCGGGCATTGCCCACGACACAGCCCTTGCCGCCTACCTTCTTCGCCCAGGTCAGCGCACTTACGCGCTTGCTGACGTCTACCAGCGCCACCTCCAAAAGACCCTCGGCGCCGCCACGGAGCAGCTTTCCCTGCTGGATGATTCCACTTTGGTGGATCAAGCTGCAGCCATTATGGAGCTGGCGGAAAGGCTGACCGCGGAGCTGCAGGACATTGATTCCTTCGAGCTCTATACCGATTTGGAACTGCCACTTGTGACCATCCTGGCGCGAATGGAATCTACCGGAATCGCTGTTGACGTTGATATTCTAGAAACGCAAAAGGATGCCTTCGTAGAGCAGGTCGCCGAACAAGAGCGTGCTGCCCGCGAGCTTGCCGGCGATGACAAACTGAACCTTAACTCGCCGAAGCAGCTGCAAACCGTGCTCTTTGAGACTTTTGAGCTGCCCAAGACCAAGAAGACAAAGACCGGCTATTCCACCGCGGCCAAGGAGATCGAACAACTCGCGGTTAAGAATCCCCACCCGTTTTTAGACCACCTCTTGGCTCACCGTGAGTACCAGAAGATGAAGACTACCCTCGAAGGTCTAATCAAAACCGTGCAGCCGGATGGGCGCATCCACACCACGTTTAATCAGACGGTGACATCGACTGGTCGCCTGTCTTCTACCGAGCCAAATCTGCAGAATATCCCGGTGCGCACCGAAGCTGGGCGACAGATTCGCTCCGCGTTTGTCGTAGGCGAGCGCTACGAAGAACTTATGACCGCGGACTACTCGCAGATTGAGATGCGTGTTATGGCGCACCTCTCCGCGGACCCGGGCCTCATCGAGGCCTACAAGGAAGGCGAAGACCTACACAACTATGTTGGCTCTCGAGTCTTTGACGTCCCCGTTGACCAAGTGACACCCGAGCTGCGCCGCCGGGTTAAGGCAATGTCTTATGGGTTGGTATACGGACTTTCCGCTTTCGGTCTATCCCAGCAATTGGGCATTCCGGCGGGGGAGGCAAAGTCCATCATGGAAAGCTACTTTGAGCGCTTTGGCGGCGTGAAGAAGTACCTCGATGAAGTCGTGGTCCAAGCCCGCAAGGATGGCTACACGGCAACGCTCTTTGGCCGTCGCCGCTACTTGCCAGAGCTCAACTCCGATAACCGCCTAGCGCGCGAGAACGCGGAGCGCGCAGCGCTTAATGCACCGATTCAGGGCACTGCCGCGGACATTATTAAAGTGGCGATGATTCGCGTGGACCGCGCACTGCAAGGGATGAAGTCTCGCGTGTTGCTTCAGGTGCACGATGAATTGGTAGTCGAAGTCGCCCCCGGTGAGGCCGACACAGTTCGAGAGATTCTCGAGCGAGAGATGGACTCAGCGATCGAGCTGAACGTGCCGCTGGAGGTCTCGGCTGGTGCCGGCAAGGATTGGGATGCCGCAGCCCACTAGCTCGGTTACTTTCTCCCGCCGAGAAAAGGCGCGCCTTAGGCTCGCCTCGCAAGGCCTAACCGTTCAGCGGTGGAAGAGCGCTGAGGAAGTAGTCCGTTCCTTCGGCGTCATGCAAGGCCAAGACCTGCATTCCGTACGGCGCTCACTTGCTTTTCGGGCGGAAGACCACTCGGACGCTGGGAATATTGTGCGTGGCTATCCCATGCGCAATACCCTCTTCGCGGCTTCTATCAAGGACATAGGCTGGATAACAGAACTTTGTGCAAAGGCCCGCAAGGGTGATGTTGAGCTACGACCGGAGGTGAACAAGCTAATTGATCGTCCACTTTCGCGCGCCGAGCTCAAAGAACGGGCTGCTACAACGTTGCCCGAGGTGCCTTTCTGGCACGTTGTGCGTGTGGCAATGGAAAGCGGTCACGCCGTCTATTCCGGAGCCGATCAGCTCATTACACCGGTGGATTTGCCGGGGTTAGACGAAGCTTTCAATGGAGACAAGGTCACAGCTACCGCTGACCTAATGGTCCGGTATTTCCGCACTCATGGCCCAGCTACGCTGCGGGACTTTGCTTGGTGGGCAAAGCTACCGCAAAGCCTAATAAGGCCAGCAGCTGAAAACCTTCCGTCGGACATCGTGCTGTGTGGGGAAGAATCCCAGGACTTTGTTTCGGCAGAAGTAATGGAAATGGCCGAAGCACGAAAGAAACAATCAATCTTTCTGCTTGGAGCTTTTGACGAATACATCTTGGGCTATCAAGACCGCTACTTTGCGATGACTAACGAAGTCCACGAGGCACTCGTTCCTGGAAACCGCGGGGTATTCCGCCGCGCCATCGTGGTGGATGGACAGGTCCGCGGAACCTGGAATAAACAAGCCATTGAAGACTTGGGCATGCCCGACTATGCAGTGCGGAAGGTTCAGAAGTTATGGCGGGATGCGAACTAAGTTTTTAGGTAGCCTCTTCTGTACAGAAAAAGTTATGAGTGTAAGCAGAAAAGACAAGAAGGGGAATTGCCGAGCAGTGACGTTAGAAGACAAGACGAATAAGTGGACACTCCGCTTTTTCGAAAGCCTGTGGGCCATTCAAGTGAATCTTCTTGCAGCCGATATTAATGACCTCGGGCTAGCCCAATTTCTTGAAGAATATAAGGTTTCTGCAATTTCGTACCCGGTTTTAGCCGGGTGTTACTTTTTGATGGCCATGATCATGGCGCGCGTGGCGCCAAACCCTAAGGTCAGGCGATTGACGGCCGCTGGGGTAATGGTCGTACCCACGGCGCTTGCGTTCCTCTTTCCGTCCGCGTGGATGTTTGCTGCGTTGGTTATTTTCGCACTTGCTTATTACCTCTGGCCACGAAAAGAAGGCGTGTCTATCTGAGGTCGGCGCTCCACTAGGCAATTGGCCAGCATATCGAAGGGAGTCTGGCCGAAAGCGAGCATGCTTATGCTGAGAATCGCTAAAAGTAGCGGCATGACTCCGGGCCAGCCTGCCAACGTAAGCATTGTTAGCAATAGCCAGGAATTGCGCAGGAAAGCGGTGAAGAATCCCGGGTGGGTAGCAATGATTTCTAGCTGCAGGGACCATTTACCTAGCGAGGTGGATTTCGTGGCTTCCACCCATACTCGATAGGCGTAAAAGACCACGGCGGTGGCAATGGCATTATAGAGTTCTAAGGTCTCTCCCGTGAGTGGATGGTCGGCTACCGCATTTACTACCCATCGCATCACCATGACGATGGCAGCGGCTACGAAACTATCAATCCACCAGGCAATGCCGCGTCGTATTAATAAGCCAATCCGGTCCAAAACCATGTCCATAGGTTAGCGGGAATTGCGGCAGACGAAAATAATGGTGCCGGGAAAGATTTTGCCTCGTTGTGGAGACCATTGGCCCCAAGTGGCGTTAAGGCCCTGTGGCCACTAGGGCTCAATGATGTCCTCAATTAGGAACGGGCCTTTGCCTTGCAAGGCCTGGAACCAATCGGCGATGGTGCGGTGGAACTCCGCATAGGTGAGGTTGCCATCGTGGTCTTGCTCCAGATAAGCGCGATCGAAATAGCTGATATCGGCGGTGAGATCGGTGGGGTCGTCGGGGAAAATCCAGCGCATTGGGTGGTTGGCCGAAAGGACAAAGCGACCGGTTGGTTTAAGAACGCGGGAGACTTCACTTAAGGCTAAGTCAAGGTTGGCAAGGAAGGGAAAGGCTCCGAACGCCGAAAATGCGGCGTCGAAGGAGTCGGTGGCGTAGGGGAGTGACAGTGCATCGGCCTGCGTTAAGGGGAGTCCGGGTGCAGCGTGGTTAAGCATGCCGCGGGAGATATCGAAGCCGGTGGCGAAGTGTGCGTGCGACTGCAGCCATTCGGTGCACGGGGCGGAGCCGCAGCCAATTTCGAGGACGGAGGAGGCCGAGACGTCGCCTAGCAAGTGTGCTTGGTCTTCGTGCAGCATTTCTGGGCACCAGTAAAAGGAAGATAGGTAGTCGGGGTGCTCGGCGTGGTAGTTGGCGGCGTCACTATCCCAGTAGGCCTGGTTTGCGTGCGAGGGGGAAGTCACGGTGGAAGAAATTCCTTTGCGAAATAGTTGGTCCGCGTATTTGCCCTTTTAGCTGGACAGATGTAGTGTTAAACGGGCGTGTCTATGCCGCGGGTTGTTCTAAGCCCCTGTAGGAAGGCTTTAAGCAATCACGAGGCGGGATCGATTATTTCTCTTTTTAGCTGCATTTGTGCAGCTTAGCAAGCTTTTTTCGAGAGACGCGCAGTTGTCCAATTTCGATTTCCTACATTTATTCGGAGCATTTTTAAATATGCCATCTTCTAACACCCCGCAGGTTGCGATCAACGATATCGGAACCGCAGAGGACTTCCTCGCAGCTGTAGACGCCACCATCAAGTACTTCAACGATGGTGACATTGTCGAGGGTACCGTCGTCAAGGTTGACCACGACGAGGTACTGCTGGACATCGGATACAAGACCGAAGGCGTTATCCCTTCCCGCGAGCTGTCCATCAAGCACGACGTCAACCCAGACGAGGTTGTTGAGGTCGGCGATGAGGTTGACGCACTTGTTCTCACCAAGGAGGACAAGGAAGGTCGTCTGATCCTGTCCAAGAAGCGTGCGCAGTACGAGCGTGCATGGGGCGCCATCGAGGAGCTGCAGGCCAAGGAAGAGCCTGTTACCGGTACCGTTATCGAGGTTGTCAAGGGCGGCCTCATCCTGGATATCGGCCTGCGTGGCTTCCTGCCTGCATCCCTCGTTGAGATGCGTCGCGTCCGTGACCTGGAGCCGTACATCGGCCAGGAGCTGGAAGCAAAGATCATCGAGCTGGACAAGCAGCGCAATAACGTTGTCCTCTCCCGCCGTGCATACCTCGAGCAGACCCAGTCCGAGGTTCGCTCCGAGTTCCTGCACCAGCTGCAGAAGGGCCAGGTCCGCAAGGGCGTTGTTTCCTCCATCGTCAACTTCGGCGCCTTCGTCGATCTCGGCGGTGTCGACGGCCTGGTTCACGTTTCCGAGCTGTCTTGGAAGCACATCGACCACCCATCTGAGGTTGTCACCGTTGGTGACGAGGTAACCGTTGAGGTTCTGGACGTCGATCTGGACCGCGAGCGCGTTTCCCTGTCCCTGAAGGCTACCCAGGAAGATCCGTGGCGCGTATTCGCCCGCACCCACGCTGTGGGCCAGATCGTTCCGGGCAAGGTCACCAAGCTCGTTCCGTTCGGCGCCTTCGTTCGCGTCGAGGAGGGCATCGAGGGCTTGGTTCACATCTCCGAGCTGGCTCAGCGCCACGTCGAGGTTCCGGATCAGGTTGTCACCGTTGGCCAGGAAGTTATGGTCAAGGTCATCGACATCGATCTCGAGCGTCGTCGTATCTCCCTGTCCGTTAAGCAGGCAGACGAGGACTACACCGAAGAGTTCGATCCGTCCAAGTACGGCATGGCTGACTCCTACGACGAGCAGGGCAACTACGTCTTCCCTGAGGGCTTCGACCCTGAGACCAACGAGTGGAAGGAAGGCTTCGACGAGCAGCGTCAGGCTTGGGAAGCACGCTACGCAGAGTCCGAGCGTCGCTTCAACCTGCACACCGCTCAGATCGAGCGCAACCGCGCCGCAGCCGCTGAGGCTGCTGAGTCTGCAGAGTCCTCCAACTACTCCTCTGATTCCTCCGATGCAGCTCCGGCATCCGAGACTCAGGCAGAGGTTGGCGGCTCCCTGGCTTCCGACGAGCAGCTCGCCGCACTGCGCGATAAGCTGGCTGGCAACTAAAGCTTCCGCTTAGTTTCCGCTAAGCCTTAGGGCTTTGCTCACCGCCGCGCCCACTTCATCACCTAGATGAGGTGGGCGCGGCTTTTGTGATCTTATAGACAATTTGTGCAAACGTTTGCCAGATTGTTTACTGCCGCTAGGTGGTTGACCAGCGACGAAGTAAAGACAAATAGAAAAACTTCCTGGCAAGTCCACAAAACGGGCTTTTGTTCATGTGGGAATCCTCTTATACTCAAAGGTGACGTTATAGCCAGTGCAGTACTGGTTATAAGTGGTATCGAATTGAGGAGTAAGAAGTGGCATCTATCAAGGACACTTCCGCCCACATCGTTGAAAGTATTGGCGGCGCCGACAACATCACGTCGCTGACGCACTGTGCGACGCGCTTGCGCTTTCAACTTGCTGATGCGGGGAGAGTTGATCAAGAAAAGCTCGATAGCGATCCAGCGGTGCTTGGCACCGTGCCGCAGGGCGCTCACGGTTACCAGGTAGTCATGGGCGGCGGCGTCGCTGACTACTACAACGAGATCATCAAACAGCCCGGTGTGCATTCCTCCGGCGACAAAGAGGCGTCCTCGAAGAAGGAATATGACGGGGTTCGCGGTAAGTACGACTGGGTGGATTACTGCTTCGAGTTCCTTTCTGATACGTTCCGCCCTGTTTTGTGGGCGTTGCTTGGTGCCTCACTCATCATCATGTTGCTGATCCTGGCAGACACCGCGCACATTCAGGATTTCCGCGCTCCGCTGGAGGAGCAGCCGGAAGGCTTCCGCTTGGCTCACGCCATGTACCAGTCGGTCTTCTACTTCTTGCCGGTGATGGTCGGTGCGACCGCGGCCCAAAAGTTGGGTGCGAATATGTGGGTCTCCGCGGCTATTCCCGCAGCTCTGCTGACTCCTGAATTTATGTCGCTGGGTGAGCAAGGCGATACGGTCAACGTATTTGGCCTGCCGCTGGTTATTAACTCTTATGGTTCCCAGGTTTTCCCGCCCATTTTGGCCGCAATCGGCCTGTACTGGGTGGAAAAGGGGCTAAAGAAGATTATTCCTAGCGCGGTTCATATGGTCTTCGTGCCGTTCTTCTCTCTGCTCATTATGATTCCGGCAACGGCCTTCTTACTCGGCCCGTTCGGCATTGGCGTGGGCAACGGCATTTCCTGGATCCTGTACCAGATCAATGATTTCTCGCCGTTCATCCTGGCTATCGTTATTCCGCTGCTGTACCCGTTCCTCGTTCCGATGGGCTTGCACTGGCCGCTGAACGTCATCATGATTCAGAACATCGCAACCTACGGCTACGACTTCATTCAGGGCCCGATGGGCGCATGGAATTTCGCTTGCTTCGGCGTCGTAGGCGCGGTCATGGTTATCTCCTTCAGGGAGAAGAACAATGCCATGCGCCAGGTTTCTATCGGTGCCTTCGCTGCGGGCATGCTCGGTGGCGTGTCGGAGCCTTCCCTCTACGGTATCTTGTTGCGCTTCCGCCGCAGCTACTACCGGTTGCTGCCAGGTTGTGCGATAGGCGGCGCCATCATCGGTCTCTTCGATGTCCGCGCTGAGGCCTTCGTCTTTACCTCTGCGTTGACCACTGGCGCTATGACCCCGCAGCTGGGTTACGTACTTGGTATCATGGCTGCGTTCCTTACCTCTTTCTTCCTGACCTTGTTCTTCGGCTACCGCACTGCAGAGGAAAAGCAGGCAGACTTGGAGCGCATCGCCCGCGAACAGGGCGAATCTGTGGAGGACGTAGCTGCTCGTTCGGAGTTTAAGCCAACCAATGCTGGGAAGGAAGAGTCCTCGAATGCGGGTGGCGCAGTTGCTGCCAGCGCTGCGGGCGCTGCTGCTACTGGTCTTGCTGCCAAGCAGGCTGGCAAGGATGACATCGTGCTGGATTCCCCTCTGGAAGGCGAGGCAGTAGATCTTTCGGAGGTCCCGGATCCGATCTTTGCTGGAGCAAAGCTGGGACCTGGCATGGCGGTCCAGCCTACTGGCAACACTGTGTATGCGCCTGCCGACGGTAAGGTGCTTACCGTTCAAAAGTCCGGCCATGCGGTAGGCCTAAGCCTCGACAATGGCGTGCAGCTGCTCATTCACGTAGGCCTCGATACCGTTGAGCTGGGAGGCGAAGGCTTCGACGTGCACGTGGAAAAGAAGCAACGCATATCCGCGGGCGATAAGTTGATTAGCTTTGACCCGGAATTCATTCGTTCCAAGGGCTATAACTTGATTACTCCAGTTGTGGTCACTAACGCCACCAAGTTCGGCGCGGTCTCCGGCGAAGCCGGCCAGGTTACCCTGAATGATGATTTGCTCCGCATTCCACCGAAGCCAGAGGAAGCAGCGGAATAAGGGATCGCTGACACCTATAGCGACAGAGGAACCCTACATCATCGCGTATGGTGGGGTTCCTTTTCGCGTAGGGTGGCTGCCATGAAACTCATTGGCCTTACAGGCGGTATTGGCAGTGGCAAGTCAACAGTCGCGAGGATCTGCCGCGAACGCGGATGGGAAGTGGTCGATGCTGATGGCATTGCGCGCGACGTCGTCAAGCCTGGGCGGCCTGCGTTAGCGGAGCTGGCGGCAGCATTTGGAGAAGATATTTTGCTGGCGGACGGCAGCCTCAACCGCAAAGAATTGGCACGGCGAGCCTTTGTGGACAACGAACACACCGAGTTGTTGAATTCCATTACCCATCCACGCATCCAAGCGGAAACGCAGCGCCAATTCGCGGCGGCATGTGAAGATGGCTATGATTTTGCGGTTTACGATATGCCGCTTTTGGTAGATAACGGCTTAGACAAAGACATGGACTACGTCATCGTGGTGGACGTGGCGGTAGAAGAGCGCGTCCGCCGCCTCGTTGCTTCGCGGGGGCTTGAAGAGGCCGATGCGCGCCGGCGCATAGCAGCGCAGATACCTGATGAGGTGCGATTGGCCGCGGCTACGCACGTCATTGACAACAATGGCACGTTGGAGCAGTTGCGCGCGCGAGCGGCCGAGGTCATGAACCACATAGAAGCGGACTCTTAGATGCGGAGTCACCCAAACTTTAACCGTTGGGCGGTTAGAGTTTACGCAGTTTAGAAGTTGCGTTAACTTTCGCGTCTTAAGCTACTCGCCGTGGGAACGTGGGATACTGGACCTTTTGATAATCACGCTGCCCGAGAACTGCTCGCTAGCCTGCGTGATGGTTCTTTCGATCTCACAGCCTTTCAGAAGTCATGTGCCGTGGAGCCCTTAGACTCCGATGACGCGGAAACCGTGATCGCGCTGGGCGCTCTGTTAAAGCTGAAGGCTGATGCACTGCCGGAAGGCATTCACCGCGAGGATCTTGCACCCCTGTATACACCGCAGTCTAAAGCATGGTTGCGCCGCCGCATTAATAGTGCAATGCGCCCAGAGACGTCTTCTGTCTATGCGCTGTGGGAGACCACCGGCGAGCTGGAAGAGTGGCTGCGCACCGCGCAGGACTCCTTGCCGTGAACATAGCTAGCCGCGCCATATAAGCAGTAGAGTAGTGGGCATGGCTTTTGCTGCTGAACATCCTCTTATTCCAAATTCCGAGCACCGCGTCGTCAGCGAGGTCGAGCGCACCCCAGGTGAGTTTCAGGTTGTCTCTGAATACGAACCGGCCGGCGACCAGCCCGCTGCTATTGCAGAGCTCAATGAGCGCCTCAACCGCGATGAACGCGATGTAGTACTCATGGGTGCTACCGGTACAGGTAAGTCCGCCACAGCTGCGTGGTTGATCGAAAAACAGCAGCGACCCACGCTGGTGATGGCACCAAATAAGACCCTGGCAGCGCAGCTAGCGAACGAGCTGCGCCAACTTTTGCCGCATAACGCGGTGGAGTACTTCGTTTCTTATTATGACTACTACCAGCCAGAGGCTTATATTGCGCAGACGGATACCTATATTGAGAAGGATTCGTCTATCAACGAGGACGTAGAGCGCCTGCGTCACTCGGCCACCTCGGCGCTGCTGTCCCGCCGAGACGTGGTGGTTGTGTCCTCCGTGTCCTGCATCTATGGCTTGGGTACACCCCAGTCCTATTTGGATCGCTCGGTCATTATTTCCGTGGACGAGGAGCTAGACCGGGACCGCTTCCTCCGTTTGTTGGTGGATATCCAATACGAACGCAACGACGTAGGATTTACCCGCGGCACCTTCCGCGCCAAGGGCGACACGGTCGATATCATTCCGGCATATGAGGAACGGGCGGTGCGCATCGAATTCTTCGGCGATGATATTGATTCTCTCTACTACATTCACCCCGTCACTGGCGATGTCATCGAGGAAGTAGATGAGGTGCGCATCTTTCCCGCGACCCACTACGTGGCCGGACCTGAACGCATGGAAAAGGCCGTAGCCGCCATCAAAGAGGAATTGGCCGAGCGCCTGGACGATCTAGAAAACCGCGGCAAACTGCTGGAGGCACAACGACTTCGCATGCGCACCGAATACGATCTAGAAATGATCGAGCAGGTAGGGTTTTGCTCCGGCATCGAGAACTACTCCCGCCACGTCGATGGCCGTCCAGCCGGTTCCGCGCCGGCTACGCTGCTGGATTACTTCCCCGAGGATTTTCTCACCATTATTGACGAGTCTCACGTCACGGTCCCACAGATTGGCGGCATGTTCGAGGGCGATATGTCCCGCAAGCGCAACCTGGTGGAATTCGGCTTCCGTCTGCCCTCCGCGGTGGATAACCGCCCGCTGACCTTCGATGAGTTTGAACAACGCGTGGGACAAACCGTCTACATGTCCGCCACCCCTGGCGACTTTGAACTTACGTCCTCGGACGGTGAGTACGTGGAGCAGGTGATTCGCCCAACTGGTCTGGTGGATCCGAAGGTTACCGTCAAACCTACGAAGGGCCAGATTGATGATCTTATCGATGAGGTACGCACCCGCATTTCGCAGCAAGAGCGAGTACTGGTGACCACGCTGACTAAACGCATGGCAGAAGACCTCACCGATTACCTGCTGGAGCAGGGGATTAAGGTGCGTTACTTGCACTCGGATATCGATACCTTGCAGCGCGTCGAGCTTTTGCGGCAATTGCGCCTCGGCGAGTTTGATGTGCTGGTGGGCATTAACCTCCTGCGTGAGGGCCTTGACCTCCCCGAGGTATCGCTCGTTGCCATCTTGGATGCAGACAAGGAAGGCTTCTTGCGCTCTACCACCTCGCTCATCCAGACCATTGGCCGTGCTGCCCGTAACGTCTCTGGCGAGGTGATTATGTATGCCGATAAAATCACCGATTCGATGCAAGAGGCAATCGAGGAGACGGAACGACGCCGCGAAAAGCAAATAGCCTATAACAAGGAACACGGCATTGACCCGCAGCCTTTGCGGAAGAAGATTGCCGATATCCTTGACCAAGTCTATGAAGACGGCGGGGACGAAGAGTCTAACTCTGATCCCTCTACAGTGGTGGAGAAGCGGGATATTTCCAGCATGGCTACCGATGAGGTGCAGGCGCTTATCGACGATCTCTCGGCCCAAATGGGTGCCGCCGCGCGCGAGCTTAAATTTGAACTGGCTGGTCGTCTGCGCGATGAGATTGCTGATCTAAAGAAGGAATTGCGTGGATTGAAGGAAGCAGGAATTTAGTTTTCTCCCCCTGAAAGTGATGATTGGCTCCGAGGGTACTTTTCTAAAAGGCTGCGCTAGTTATACTGGATAAGTGCCAGAAGCGCCGTTTAGTTGTCACTGCGAAATAGTTCAACTGCAAGGAGAATAATGCTTACTTATAAAAACATTGCCGTCGGTACCGATGGCTCTGAAACCTCCCTGCGCGCAGTCCGCGCTGCGGCGTCCATGGCACGGGCGTACGACGCTAAGCTGATTATTATCTCAGCTTTTTATAACCACGCTGGATCCATGCTTGGTGCTCCGAGGGGCGACGAAGCCGGTCTGCCCGTTGTAAGTGAGGACATGGCCGGTACCTACCTGACCAATGCCACCCGTATCGCCGAGTCGGAGGGTGCGGAACACATTGAAATCGTAGGGAAATCTGGAGACCCAGTAAAAGCCTTGTTGGAAGTAGGCCAGGACTATGACGTGGACCTGTTCGTGGTGGGAAACCGCGGCGTGAATTCCGTTCGTGGTCGAGTCTTCGGTTCTGTCCCAACGGAACTAACCCACAAGTCAAAGGTGGACGTCGTCGTAGTTAATACCAGCGAGAAACGTTAATCTTTTTTCGTTGTTACACTGGCAGTAATGCCTCTGTAGGCTAAATAAACACTCTGGGTACACACCCACAAAGAAAGGTCATCATGAGCGACTACAACTCGATCGTTGTCGGTACTGACGGTTCTAAGTCTTCTCTCCTCGCTGTAGAGCGAGCAGCTAAGATCGCCGCTGCATTCGATTCCAATCTGATTATCGGTTGTGCTTACTACGAAAACCAGGAGCAGGCTTCCAAGACCCTGCGCCAGGATTCCGTAACCATTTTGGGCGATGAGAAGGCGGAGGAAAACCTCCAGGAGGCTAAGGCACACGCTGAGAAGTTCGGCGCTTCCAAGGTCGAAACCGCTGTTCGCCCGGGTACCCCAGTGCAGGCCCTGATGTCCATCGTCAACGACAACGATGCTGACCTGCTTATCGTGGGCAACCGCGGCATCAACTCCCTGACCGGTCGCCTGCTGGGCTCCGTGCCGGCAGACGTTGCTCGCCAGTCTGACTGCGATGTAATGATCGTTCACACCGTCAGCTAAAAGCGGTGATTAAAACCCGCCTTGGTCTTGTTTTGAAAAGACCAAGGCGGGTTTCGTCGTTAAGCGCAGCTTAGTCCTTAGGGTGTGCGGCGTTGAATGCGGCGGCGATGGTGTTGCCGTTCGCGCCCTGAATCAAGGGGATAGAGAAGTCGCCCTCCTCATTGGCAGCGGCCAAAGGGCTCAGCGAGCCGTGGGAGAGCAACTGCTCCTGCGGGCTCAGATTGCGGATGAGCACAGAGTGAATCCGGTCCGGATGCTCATTAGCCACATCGCCGTAGGTCAATGGATCATGTTGTCCATCATCGCCAATGAGAATCCATTGCATATCCGGGTAGGCAATGAGCAGATTGCGCAGCTGAACACGCTTGTGCTCCTGACCGCTGCGGAACAGTCCCGTTTCCGTTGGGCCCCAGTCCGTCAGCAGCATGGGACCCGCGGGGAAACCATGGTGAGACAGGAATTTCTTGAGCGAGCCAAAGGTATTCCAAGCGCCCGTAGAAAGATAAAACACTGGGGCTTGGGGGAAGCGTTGTTGTAGGTGAGCATAGAATTCGGCCATTCCGGGAACGGCCTGCCGCTTGCTAGGGCGCTTGGCCCAGGAATTCCACGCCGCGGTGAGCGCACGCGGCAGCCACGTGACAAGCACCGTGTCATCGATATCGCTAACAATGCCGATCTTGGCCGCCGGATCAACGATAAGTAGTTGGGCCTCCACGGCATTCGCGTTTGCGGCCTCGATTGTTGCCGTATGCCACCCGGGCTCTAATCCGTGGTCATGGACTAGTAAGTCAATGTATCCGTTTCGATCGGTGGTGCCGGTGACAGTTTTTTCCCCAATAGTTACCGAAACGTCGTGGTGTCCTACTTGAATGGTAAGAAACTGCTGGTAGCCGCGCTTGCCCCACGTATCCCTCTTGCCTTCATCAGGATCGTGCATGAGTACGCGGCCGAAGATTCTCACCTGATCGGTGGTGCCATAACCTGTGTATCCCACAATCAGGGGCTGCCACCCATCCCGTTGGGAGCGTTTCAAGGTAAAGGAATTTAGCGAGCTTTCAGCTTTGCGCATGATGTCAGATAAGGCCATAGCATGAAGCTTACGGGAGCCTAAAGGACTTCGCCGCAGTCACCGACGAGCGTGAGCGATTGGGTGGCACGAGTGATGCAGACATAGAGGTTCTGCAATCCCTGTGGGGAGGCGTCCACGATGCGCTGCGGATCGAGCACGACCACGTGGTCAAACTCGAGGCCCTTGTAGTGCTCCGCCGTAGCGGCGTCAATAACCGCGGTGAGCCTGCCGTCCTCTTCGCTATGTACTCCAGGGGTGTAGGTGCCGTGCTCAAGCCGGCGGACCTGCACTCCATCACGGATGGCTGTCGCCGGAATGGCGTCAGGGTTAATCATTTCCAACAGGTCATTGGCCAAATCCGTAATGGGCTGCGGGGTGCGATAGTTGACGGTAAGAAAATGGTGACGAAAGCGTTGAGCCACAAAGGGCTCGAGGGCCTCGCCCCAGTCATCAACACCTGCTGGGGAACCAGTCTGGGAGGTATCACCCACCAAAGTCATCCACCGGGAAGGGCAGCGGCGGAAGAGCATTCGCCACTCCATAGGTGTTAATTCCTGGGCCTCGTCCACGATGATGTGACCATAAGCCCACGTATGGTCTTCGCGGGCGCGTTGGGCAGTGGTGCGTTTATCGCGTACCTCCTGGCGGTGCGCCAGGGTCTCGGCGTCGATGACATCGTGGGCAGAGAGGATTTCTGCTTCAAACATGTCATCATCATTATCTGTGGACTCGGAGGAGGACAAGATATCCAATGCGTCTTCCGCATCAGCCACTTGCTCACGCCACGCGGCATCATCGGCTGCCTTCTTTTCTTCAGGGTTGGGCAGGCCGATGAGGACGGCAAGCTCGTCTAACAAGGCCGCATCCGAATCCGTCCATGCTCGTCCCTCTGCCCGGTAGAGCGCTTCTTGGGTTTCTTCGTCATATCCGTGCGCGGCAGAAGCGATGCGCTCGCGCGAGGAGACTAGAGCAGCAAGTACATCTGTGGGGTGTAGTTCGGGCCAAAACTCATCGATCAAGGCAGTGACGGCCGCGTCCTCAGCAAGGTCATCGTGGAATTGATCGACATCGGCGCGCGAAAGAAGATTCTTTCCGCCAAGCGGATCGGCACCTACCGTGTCTGCCATCTGCTGGGCTAGGTCTTCTACGAGGTGCTCAATGAAGGCACCACGCGCCTCATTGTGTGGCTTTCGCGAGCGCCGGGCACGTGTGCGGGCGCTTTTCACCATGTTTGGTGTGACGCTTAGGGTAAGGCCGTCGATTGCTAGCTCACGGGGGGTGTCGGGAAGCAGCTGGTAGTCCTTGACCGCGGTGGAGAGGATTTCCACCATGGCGTCGCTACCCTTGATTTCCCGAGCTACGAGGTCTTCCTCGTGGCTTGGTTCAATTCCAGGGAAGAGCCCGCCAATGGTTGAGAGCACCACGCCGGTCTCACCCAGTTCGGGGAGCACGCGCGAAATATAGTCCAAGAAGCTGCTATTGGGGCCAACGATGAGTACGCCCGTGGCAGAAAGTAGCTCGCGGTGGGTATAGAGCAGATAAGCAACGCGATGCAGCGCAACTGCGGTCTTACCGGTGCCGGGGCCGCCTTCTACCACCATCACGCCGCGGGTGTTATCGCGGATAATCTCGTCCTGCTCCCGCTGAATGGTCTCCACAATGGAGGCCATGTGGCCCGTGCGGGCTCGCTGCATAGCGTGATAGAGAGCGGATTCGCTCGCTACGCCGGTCTCTTCTTCACGCACGCCAGGGCCAGACAGAACCTCATCATGAATGCCGGTGACGGTGCGCCCTTTGGTCCGGATTTGGCGGCGGGTGTGTACGCCTTCTGGTTGGGCGGTGGTAGCGAGATAGAAGGGCCGTGCCATGGGGGCACGCCAATCTAGAAGGAGCGTGCGATAGTCATCTTCACGCGCATCGAGTCCCATGCGGCCGATGTAGCGGCGATCTAGGCCTTCCGAGGTGGGATTGTCACCTGGGGCATCGATGTCGATGCGCCCAAAGACCAAACCCATTTGGGCCACATTGAGACGATCCAGCTTGGCTTGGAGCCCGTGGTATTCCGTTTCGCGGCGCACCAAGGCATCCGCGTCCGGGGTGGAAGGATCTACTTCCGCCTGCACCTCATTAAGCCGTTCATTTGCCGCGGCCACCTCATCGTCGAGGCGGGAGAATAGGCCGTCCACATAATCTTGCTCCGTAGCGATGGCTTCGCGCTCCGAGGAACCTGCGGCCGCCGCGTGCTTATTGGATGCTGAGTTCACGTGACTCCTTGGTGATTGGACGTTGATGGGGTGGAAGGTGCCGGGCACGCTGTCCGGCGAGGGGGAGAGATGAGTTTAGACTCTGCTGTGACAAAGAACAACGGCCCAGCATAAGGCTGGGCCGTTGAGTCATCGCCGAGATAGTCGGCCGAGGAAGATGTGGCTACTTAGAGCGCTTTTCTAGCTTCTTGATAGCTGCCTCAATCTTCTTATTTGCCTTCTGCTGTAGCTTGTCAGCGTGCTTGGAGGCCTTCTTGTTTGCGCGCTTGGACTTGGCGCCATCCAGCTTGGCGACGGCCTTATCGGCACGTGCCTGAGCCTTGGTAGCTGCCTTCACCGCACGGGTACGGGCGGTGTCGCGATTAGCCTGTGCGGTCTCGAGCCAGTCACCCTTATTGTCATCAACATAAGTCTTGGCGTTGTCGACCGAGTCCTCAATGAAGGACTTGGCGTTGCCCAGCAAGTCGCGGCCAGACTCCTGCCAATCGTCCTTGTTGTCCTCTACGTAGGTCTTGGCATCGTCAACATAGGACTTTGCGGTATCTAGCAGACCACGGCCGGTGGACTGCCAGTCATCCTTGTTGTCGTCTACGTAAGCCTGTGCCTTGGCAGAGGTCTCGTTGATCCAGTCGCCGGCCTTGGAAGACAGCTCGTTAGCACGGGCAGAGAGCTCTTCGCGCTTCTGCTCGGATTCAGACTTAGTAGGCAGCGCCTGCTGAATCTTTTTGTTGGTGCGCTTGCCGGCCTTCTGTGCGCGCCAACGCAGGGAAGGTTTGCCCTCGGTGTCCTGGGTAGCGATAAACAGTGCGCCGAGCAAAGCGGTGTTGGTAACGAATCCGTTGCGGCGGGAGTCCTTGTCTTCCTTGTTGTCTGCAGCCCAGAAGTTGTTCTTGCCAATCAGGTTGGGCAGGGTAGCAGCGGCCAGCACCGCAGCGGAAGTGCGCGGTGCCTTGCCCAGAGCCAAGGTGGAGCCGGCGCCTACCTTAGCGCCGCCAATGGCGCGGGTAACTAGTTCTGGGTCATTGGGGATGTAGCCCTGGTACTCAGAAGGAACGGCCTTGCGCACGGTCTTGAGGAAACCCTCGGTTTCCTTCACGTGCTCGGACGCGTTGCGCAGGTTGTCTACGCCTTCCCATACAAATACGGATGCCAGCATGGGGCGGGCAAGCTTGCGAATCATAGTCCTTAAAGCTCCTTAGCTCGTTGTTCTAGACCTATCGTGTGCTAGACCATTGTACGCGGAAATTAGCCATTGGATCACCAGCGGCGTTCCCACCAGTCACCAAGCTTGGGGCGCTCCTCGCCCAAGGTTGTGGACTTGCCGTGTCCCGGGCGCACGATCGTATTGTCGGGGAACTCATCAAAGATACGCGCCGTAACGTCCTTATAAAGGCGTACGAAGTCACCCTCAGAGGTGGTCTTGCCCAGGCCGCCGGGGAAGAGAGAATCGCCTACGAAGAGGTTGGTGACGCCATCGATGCTTGCAACCAGAGCTGCCCCGCCGGGGGTGTGGCCGCGCAAGATGATGACTGGCAGCTGAAGACCCGCGAACTCGATGGAATCGCCCTCGCGTAGCTCCACGTCTACCTCAGCCGGGATGGCGGGGGAATCCAGGAAGGAGGCGTAGTGAGTGGCACCCGTTTCGGACAAAATCTCCTCGAGCGCGCGCACGTGATCCCAGTGGCGGTGCGTGGTGAGAACCGCGGTAATTTTCACCCCGGCTTTGCGGGCCATGTCGAGGATTGCGGGGGCGTCATCGGCGGCGTCGACAAGCAGGCCCTCTTCGCCCGCCTGCAGGAGGTAGCAGTTATTGTCCATCTCGGACACGGAAATCTGATGTAGCTGAAGCTCGTTAGTCATGTTTCCTAGCCTACGGGTACATTCGAGGGAAGATTGCAATCCCTAGTACTGGAGGTCTGAGCACAGTGGCTGATCGTTTGGTGGTGCGCGGTGCCCGCGAGCACAACCTCAAGGGCGTGGATATCGATATCCCCCGCGATAAAATGGTTGTTTTTACCGGTCTATCCGGCTCCGGTAAATCTTCGCTGGCCTTTGACACCATCTTCGCTGAAGGTCAGCGACGCTACGTGGAATCCTTGAGTTCTTATGCCCGCATGTTCTTAGGGCAGATGGACAAGCCGAACGTGGAATTTATTGATGGCCTGTCACCCGCGGTGTCCATTGATCAAAAATCCACCAACCATAATCCACGTTCTACGGTGGGCACGATCACGGAGATCTACGACTATCTGCGCTTGCTATTTTCCCGTGCTGGTACCCCGCACTGCCCAAAATGCGATGCGGTGATTGAGCGCCAAACACCGCAGCAGATTGTGGATGCGGTGCTGGATCTGGAAGAAAAGCTGAAATTCCAGGTGCTTGCACCGGTAGTGCGCAAGCGCAAGGGCGAGTTTGTGGATCTTTTCCAAGACCTGTCGGCTCAGGGTTATTCCCGCGTGCGAGTAGATGGAGAGACCCATCAGCTCAGCGATCCTCCCAAGCTAAAGAAGCAGATCAAGCATAATATTGAGGTAGTGGTTGACCGTCTGCAGGTAAAGGCCTCGCAGAAGCAACGCTTAACGGATTCGGTGGAAACGGCCCTGCGCTTGGCGGATGGCCTAGTCACCATCGAGTTCGTGGATAGGGAAGAGCTCACCCACACGTACTCGGAGAAGGCCGCCTGCCCGAATGGCCATACGCTGACCATCGAAGAGTATGAGCCCCGTGCTTTTTCTTTCAATGCCCCGTTTGGTTCTTGCCCGGTGTGTGACGGTTTAGGTACCAAGCTGGAAGTCGATGTTGACCTGCTTATTCCGGATCCAGAAGCCCCGGCGGTTGATGCGATTCAGCCGTGGCACTCCTCTCCCAACTCCCGCTACTTTGTCAAGCTAGTGGAGGGACTGGGTAAGGCAATGGGGTTTGACCCTAAGACGCCAGTGAACGAATTGACCAAGGAGCAGCGCCACGCGCTCATCTATGGCACGGACGAGGAGGTGCAGGTTCGGTACAAGAACCGCTACGGGCGCCAGCGCAATTGGACCGCGCCGTTTGAGGGCGCGACCGGTTTCATTCACCGCAAGCTGGAAACGACCGATTCTCAGTCCCAAAAAGACCGCCTGCTGCAGTACACCCGCCGCGTGCCGTGCAGCACCTGTAAAGGCACGCGCTTGAAGCCGGAGATCTTGGCTGTCCGCTTGGCTTCTACTACTCATGGTGAGCAGTCCATTGCGGGACTGTGTGCGCTTTCGATTGAGGATGCCTCTAAATTCCTGGACTCTTTGGTGCTGGGACACCGCGAGGAAATCATTGCCGGTGCGGTACTCAAGGAAACCCAGGCTCGGTTGCGCTTCCTTCTGGACGTTGGTCTGAATTACCTGACGCTGGATCGCGGCGCATCCACGCTTTCGGGCGGCGAGGCACAACGCATCCGTTTGGCCACGCAGATTGGTTCCGGTTTGGCCGGTGTACTTTATGTGCTCGATGAACCTTCTATTGGCTTGCACCAACGCGATAACCACCGGCTTATTAAGACGTTGCAGCGTTTGCGCAATATTGGCAATACCCTCATTGTGGTCGAGCATGATGAAGACACCATTCGGGAGTCCGATTGGCTCGTAGATGTGGGCCCGCGTGCCGGTGAATATGGTGGCGAGGTGGTCTACCAAGGCGAACCGGCGGGAATTGAAAAGGTAGAGCAGTCCCTGACTGGCCAGTATCTATCTGGCAGGAAGGTGCTCGCAGTCCCGGATCACCGCCGTGAGATCGACAAGGACCGCACCTTGAAAGTCGTGGGTGCGCGCGAGAATAACCTCAAGGGCATAAACGTCGAAATCCCGCTGGGAGTGCTGGCGTGCATTACCGGCGTTTCCGGCTCGGGTAAATCCACCGTGGTCAATGAGATTTTGGCCAAGACTTTGGCCAATAAGCTCAATCGTGCCCGCCAGGTCCCCGGCCGTGCCCAGCGCGTCGAGGGCGTGGAGCACCTAGATAAGCTGGTCCAGGTAGACCAGAGCCCGATTGGCCGTACCCCGCGTTCCAACCCAGCAACCTACACGGGCGTCTTTGACAAGATCCGAAACCTTTTTGCCGAAACCCAGGAGGCCAAGGTCCGCGGCTACAAGGCCGGCCGCTTCTCCTTCAACGTCAAGGGTGGGCGCTGCGAGGCATGCCAAGGCGATGGCACCATCAAGATCGAGATGAACTTCCTGCCGGACGTGTATGTTCCGTGTGAGGTGTGTGAGGGCGCTCGCTATAACCGCGAGACCTTGGAGGTGCACTACAAGGGCAAGAACATCGCCGAGGTACTCGACATGCCAATTTCTGAGGCAGCGGACTTCTTCGAGCCCATCAACTCGATTCACCGCTACCTTGCCACGCTTGTCGACGTCGGCTTGGGCTACGTTCGCCTCGGCCAAGCCGCTACTACGCTTTCGGGCGGTGAGGCGCAACGCGTTAAGCTCGCCTCGGAGCTGCAAAAGCGCACCAACGGTAGGACCATCTACATCTTGGACGAGCCGACCACTGGTCTGCACTTTGAGGACATTCGCAAGTTGATGTTGGTTATCCAAGGCCTCGTCGACAAGGGCAATTCGGTGCTTGTCATTGAGCACAACCTCGATGTCATCAAGGCTGCGGACTGGATCGTGGATATGGGGCCGGAAGGCGGCGCCGGCGGTGGCACCGTAGTCGCCCAGGGCACCCCGGAAGATGTTGCACAGGTGGAAGGCTCCTATACCGGAAGGTACCTAAAGGAAATGTTGAAGTAGGGACACAATGAATAGCTACCGCCTCGGCGTCAGCCTGCTGGCAGCGCTCACTCTGTTTACGGTGAGCGCCTGCTCTAGCGATCCTGAGACCGAGAAGGCCTCAGCGCCCGCGACGGCCTCTCCGGCACCCAACCCGGACTCAGTGCGCACACAGCTTGACCGTGCAGTGGACAAGACCGCAAGGAAGTACCACGCCAAGGTTGGGGTCGCTATTTCAGCCGGCGATGACACCATTGCTGTGGGCGATAAGGGCAAGGGCCCTGTCTGGTCCACCATTAAGGTGCCAATCGCCATCGCGGCGCTGAAAGACGGGGCGGATAAAAGCCTGGTTGACTTGGCAATCAAGGAATCCGATAACGATGCTGCCTACTCCTTGTGGTCCCAGGTGCAATGGCACGAAGGCTCCGCCGATAAGGCCGTAGAGGAATTGCTCGAAGACTATGGATCGCACGCGGATATCCATAACACCGCCTTCGGCTACTCCACGTGGTCATTGAAAGACCAGGCAGTCTTCGGTGCTGAATTGCCTTGCATCGAGGAGGCGGACTACGTCCACAAGGTACTCAAAGACATTGTGTCCTGGCAGAAAATTGGCCTGTCGAAAGAGGAGCGAACCCGCGCCAAAAGTGGCTGGGGCTTGGACGAGGACGAAAATGAGTACACCTACCGCCAATTTGGTGTTCATGAGGTTACCGGAAAGCGCGTCGGTGTCGCGTTATCTGTGATTACCGATGGCGAGGATTATGCCAAAGCTGAGCCAGCGGTAAAGTACCTCGCCCATGAAATGGTGGGCATCGTTGATAGAGGGGTAAAGAAGGGCATTATTAAACCAGCTGCCCATTGCAAGGACAGCTAAGCGAGTTGCGATTTGGTGGAAAGGGTAGAAGCTGCTATCCTCAAAGCCACTACCGCCCATGACGCCTTTTCAAGGTTCGTGGGTCACAAGCGGAGTATCTCCCACCCGATGCCGCGAACACCGTTCGTAGGATAAAGGTAAAGGTAACCAAGCAAACGTGCTTGGCACTGTGAGAACTCCCGGCTGTCTTTGGCAGACCGGGTTTGATTCGTTTGTGGTCCCGGTAGGTGAACTACTTACTCATACACCCCCTAATCGAGGAGAACCACAATCAGCGCTGAAGCTCGCATCAATGAGCGTATCCGAGTACCCGAGGTCCGTTTAGTAGGCCCCGGTGGTGAACAGGTGGGCATCGTCCGTACTGATGATGCTCGCAAGCTTGCATACGAGGCTGACCTTGACTTGGTTGAGGTCGCCCCGAAGGCAAAGCCCCCAGTGGCCAAGATCATGGACTACGGCAAGTTCAAGTACGAGCAGGCTCAGAAGGCTCGCGAAGCCCGTAAGAACCAGCAGCAGACCGTGGTTAAGGAACAGAAGTTCCGCCCGAAGATCGATGATCACGATTATGAGACCAAGAAGGGTAACGTAGTTCGCTTCCTCGAGAAGGGATCCAAGGTCAAGGTGACCATTATGTTCCGTGGCCGTGAGCAATCGCGTCCGGAGCTGGGTTTCCGCCTCTTGGAGCGTTTGGCCGATGACGTCGCTGAAGTTGGCGTTGTTGAGTCCCGCCCCAAGCAGGATGGTCGCAATATGACCATGGTTTTGGGTCCGGTTCGCAAGGGCAAGAAGTAGACCAGATTCCACGTAGGATTTAAGGACTTAATACTCATGAAGCAGAAGACCCACAAGGGCACCGCAAAGCGTATCAAGGTGACCGGTTCCGGCAAGCTGCGCCGTGAGCAGGCTGGCCGCCGCCACCTGCTGGAGGGCAAGCCGTCCAAGCGTACCCGTCGTCTGAAGGGCACCGAGGCAGTCGCACAGCCTGACACCAAGCGCGTCAAGCGCCTGCTCGGCCGCGCATAATAGCGCCGAATCAACCCACATCCGCCATCACAATTCGAATTAAGGAAGTATCACTGTGGCACGAGTAAAGCGCTCAGTTAACGCAAAGAAGAAGCGTCGCGCGATTCTGAAGTCCGCTAAGGGCTACCGCGGCCAGCGCTCCCGCCTGTACCGTAAGGCGAAGGAGCAGTGGCTGCACTCCATGACTTACGCTTACCGCGATCGTCGCGCTCGTAAGTCTGAGTTCCGTAAGCTGTGGATCCAGCGCATCAACGCTGCTGCCCGCATGAATGACATCACCTACAACCGTCTCATCCACGGCCTGCGCCTGGCTGAGATCGAGGTTGACCGCAAGATCCTGGCTGAGCTTGCTGTCAATGACTTCGAGGCATTCTCCGCACTGTGCGAGGCTGCCAAGGCTGCCCTGCCTGAGGACGTTAACGCTCCTAAGGCTGCCTAGTTACTAGGAATACAACGCCCGTTTCTCCGGCTTATGTGCCAGGCGAAGCGGGCCTTGTTGGTTTTACGCTCTATCTGTCTAGTGAGCTCGGCCTCGCATGCTACATTGGGTCGGGACCCCGAGTAACCCCGAGACCGAGGAGCAGATTTCCCTGTGACAAACCCAAATGGTGGCTACCAACCAGAAAACGGCGAGTATTCTGGCCACTCCTATGACAACAACCAGGGCCAGCAGTACAACCCCTATAGCCAGCAGGCCGGTTACCAGCCGCAGTACAACCAAGGCTATGCACCACAACCGAATATGGGTTCCTATCCGGTGCAGCAGCAGTATGTGGCGCAGGGACCGCAAAAGTCTTGGATCGCGACTTTGCTTCTGTGCTTTTTCTTGGGCTCCTTCGGCGCGCATAACTTTTATACCGGCCGCACGAGCTTTGGCGTAGCGCAGCTGGTGCTTAATATCTTGGGCTGGGCTACTTTCTGGTTTTTGCTCGGATTCGCGTTTTGGGCCATCGTCGGAATCTGGGTCTTTATTGAGTTCATTATGATCATTGCCGGCGCCGGTGATTACGATAAGGACGCCCGCGGCGTGCCACTAGCTAAGTAGCACCCAACATTGTGATCCTGTTGCCAAATCGGCAGCAGGACTTTTATTTTGCCTACGCAGCAGGGGCTGAGCCTGGGGCTAGGCAACTAGTAGGTAGGGTAGGAGCCATGAATTTGGATTTTGACTCTGCCTTTACTGAACGTACTCCGCGCATTGTTAACGCAGCCAAGCTGCACCGTGCGGCTAACCGGAAGAAGGCGAAGCAATTCCTGATTGAAGGAGAAAACGCCGTAGATGCCGCGGTGTCTACAGGCGCGGCTGTTGATGTTTTCGTCACTGAAAAGGCGGCAGAACGCTTCGGTGACATTATTACCGCCTGTGGTTACATGGGGGTGTACGTACATCCCATTACCGATAAAGCGGCTAAGCATTTATCTGATACCGCCACCACCACGGGGCTTTTCGCGCTATGCAAGCCAGTGCTGTGGTCCGCGGGCAAAATCCTTAACGGCAAGCCAAGTTTGGTCTCTGTTCCCGTGCTCACTTCGGAGCCGGGCAATGCGGGCACGTTGATTAGGACTTCTGACGCCATGGGCGCAGATGGAGTAATTTTTGCGGGCGAGACGGTCGATCCCCTCAGCTGCAAGGTAGCGCGCGCTTCGGCCGGTTCGCTATTTCATGTCCCGGTAGCGCGGGATCCCAATATCAAAGACGTTTTGGGGCAGCTGCGTAAATCGGGCATGCAGATTGTGGCGACGGCCGCTGATGGGGAAGTAGACCTCGCAGAGGCAGATCTATCTCAGCCAACGGCGTGGCTTTTTGGCAACGAGGCCCACGGGTTGGGCGAGCTACTGGAAGAAGCCGATATGCGGGTGCGTATTCCGCTACGTGGGCGCGCAGAGTCACTCAACCTAGCGACCGCGGCGAGTATCTGTCTTTATGAGTCAGCAAAAGCCCAAGAGCACAGCTAAGCAGATCCCCGAATGAAAAGGGGGTCCCTGGGGCGGTCGGACTAGCCGGGACAGAGTAAGATTGCACGCGTTAGTTTTCGCGCGAGAAGAAGGTACGAAGTACGTGTCCGATACACCGCAGATCGAATTGACCGAAGAGGCTCTTGGGGCCGCGGCCGAAAAGGCTATCGCAGCCTTCGACGCAGCCGAAACGCTCGATGAGTTGGCTGCAGCCCGCCGCGAGCACCTAGGAGATGGCGGCTATATTCCGCAGGCTCGCCAGTCATTGGGGCAGCTGCCCAAGGACCAGCGCAAGAGCGCTGGCAAGGCTGTCAACATGGCCCGCGGCAAGATGGAAAAGCGCTTTGCCCAGGTTAAGGACGTCTTGGAGCAGAAGGCCCGCGAGGAGCAGTTGCGAGCAGAGACCGTAGATGTCACGATTCCTACCACTCGCACCCAGACTGGTGCGCTTCACCCGATTACCGCACTGTCGGAACGCATTGCGGATATTTTCGTCGGCATGGGCTGGGAAATCGCGGATGGCCCCGAGGTTGAGGCGGAGTACTTTAACTTCGACGCTTTGAACTTTAAGCCGGATCACCCAGCGCGTACCCTGCAGGATACGTTCCACGTTTCCGGCGAGGGTTCTAAGCAGGTGCTACGCACGCACACCTCTCCGGTACAGGTACGCACGATGCTGGAGCGCGATGTGCCGCTGTATATCGCTTGCCCAGGTCGCGTATTCCGCACCGATGAGCTAGATGCCACCCACACCCCGGTTTTCCACCAGGTAGAAGGTTTGGCCGTGGATAAGGGCCTGACCATGGCTCACCTGCGCGGCACCCTCGAGCACTTGGCCAAGGTGTTGTTCGGTCCGGAGACTACGACGCGCATGCGCGTGAATTACTTCCCGTTCACCGAGCCCTCTGCCGAGGTTGATGTGTGGTTCCCGAATAAGAAGGGCGGCGCCGGTTGGATCGAGTGGGGCGGTTGCGGCATGGTGAATCCCAATGTGCTGCGCGCCGTTGGTGTTGACCCAGAGGAATACACGGGCTTTGCCTTTGGCATGGGCCTCGAGCGCACGCTGCAGTTCCGCAATGGCTTGACCGATATGCGCGACATGGTCGAAGGCGATGTCCGCTTCACCCTGCCGTTTGGCGTGCAGGCTTAAAACCCAGAAAGGATAGACACACTAATGCTTATTTCCCAAGACTGGGTCACCCGCATCCTGGGCGCTAAGAACTCTGGTTGGAACGTTTCCGCTGCTGATATGGACTCCGGATTCGTGCGCGTCGGCTTTGAAACCGAAGGTTATGCTGCCGTTCCGGAGAGCACCGGTCCGCTGGTCATCGGCCAGGTGGTAGAGATCGAGGAACTTACTCAGTTCAAAAAGCCCATCCGCTACTGCCAGGTGAATGTTGGCCAGGCTAATGGGACCGGCGAGCTGCAGGGCATCATTTGCGGTGCTCGTAATTTCCGTTTGAATGACTATGTCGTTGTGGCGCTTCCGGGCTCGGAACTGCCAGGTGGCTTTAAAATTGCGGCTCGCGAGACCTATGATCACATCTCCAATGGCATGCTGTGCTCCGGCGCTGAGCTCGGTTTGGGCGCGCAGGCCAACGGCATCATCGTCTTGGGCGATGACGTCGCCGATAAAGTAGGTGAGGATGCTCGCCCGATTATTGGGCTGCACGATACCGATTTTGATGTCAACATCACCCCGGATCGCGGCTACGCCCTATCCGCGCGTGGTTTGAGCCGTGAGATTGCCTCCGCTTTCGATCTAGAATTTGCCGATATTGCCGAGGATCCCTCGGTAGCTGGAATTGATACCTCTGCTGTTCCGGCGGCGCAGGGCTCGCTTATCGACGTCACCCTAGACCCCGCGACCAAGGCGCAGCGTTTCGGCCTCCGCAAAGTCAGCGGTATAGACCCGCAGGCGCGTACCCCGTTCTGGCTGGAGCGCGAGCTCATGCTCTGCGGCCAGCGCAGCGTGAACCTGCCTACGGACATTACTAACTATGTGATGTTGCTGTTGGGCACCCCGATGCATGCCTTTGACGCTAACGTGATCCAAGGAAACCTTGTTGTCCGTAACGCGGAGGAGGGTGAGAAGTTCGAGACTCTGGACCATGTAAAGCGTGAGCTTTCTGCAGAAGACGTGGTCATCTGCGATGACAATGGCATCCAGTCATTGGCCGGTGTCATGGGCGGTACTACCTCCGAAATCTCGGCGGAGACCACTGATGTTGTCTTCGAATCCGCTATCTGGGATCCGATCACCGTGGCGCGCACCTCCCGCCGCCATAAATTGTCGTCCGAGTCCTCCCGCCGCTTCGAGCGTGGCGTGGATCCAGCGGTCGTCGAGGTCGCTCTAGACACCGCATGTGCGCTCTTGCAGCAGCTGGCGGGCGGCACCATTGAGGAAGGCCGGACGCTTATCGGGGGCGTCGCCAAGCGTGAGCCTATTGCCCTGCGCACCGCAAAGGCTAGCGAGTATGCAGGAGTTGACTATTCCCGTGAGACCGTTATTTCCCGCCTTGAGGAAGTCGGCTGCACGGTTACCGATGAGGGGGAACTGCTGCAGGTAACGCCTGCCACGTGGCGCACCGATATCTCTATGGATGTTGACCTCATTGAGGAGGTCCTACGTCTGGAGGGCTTGGAGGACATTCCCACCGTCTTGCCTACTCCGGCCGGCGGCCGCGGTCTGACCCCAGCGCAGAAGCGTCGCCGCGCTATTGGTCACGGCCTGGCCTATGCCGGTTATGCAGAGGTATTGCCGGCCCCGTTCGTGGCGAACGACACCTTTGATGTGTGGGGCTTGGACAAGGATGATGCTCGCCGCCGCACCGTAGAGGTGCAGAATCCGCTTGAGGCAGATAAGGCCATCTTGTCCACAACTCTGCTTCCGAACATGCTGGAGGCTATCGGCCGCAATGTTGCGCGTGGCCGCAGCGACCTCGCCCTGTATGGTCTGCAGCAAGTGGCATTCAAGCGCGCCGCGGCGTCGCCCATGCCTTCTGTCGAGCAGCGACCTTCTGAGCAGGTTGTTTCCGAACTTCTTGATACCCTTCCTGAGCAGCCGCTGCACGTTGCAACGGTGGCCACCGGCAATATTGAGCATGAGGGACCGTGGGGCGAGGGTCGCGCATATAGCTACGCCGACGCTATCGAATCCGCCCGCCAGGTCGCTCGCGCCGCCGGCGTGGATATCGAGCTGGAGGCAGCGCACGTTCTTCCCTGGCACCCAGGTCGTTGTGCTGCCGTGAAGGTGGCTGGCACTGATGTGGTTCTGGGCCATGCCGGTGAGCTTCACCCGCAGGTTCTGGAAGCTCTGAACCTGCCAGCGCGTACTTGCGCTATGGAGCTGGACGTTACCGCTATGCCATTGGAAGAGAAGTTCCCTGCGCCGGTACTGTCTTCCTTCCCAGCATTGCACCAGGACATCGCGCTCGTGGTGGATGAAGACGTCCCGGCAGAGCGCGTGCGCGCCACCGTGGAAGAGGGGGCGGGCGAACTCATCGAGACCGTGGAGCTCTTCGACATTTTCCGCGGTGAGCAGTTGGGTGAGGGCAAGAAGTCCTTGGCCTTCCAGCTTCTGTTCCGGGCAGCGGATCGCACGTTGACCGATGAGGAAGTCAATGAGCACCGCACGGCGGCAGCGGAGCTGGCTAAGCAGCGCTTGGGCGCAGAGATGCGCGCATAGCTTTCCCCAAAAAGGGGCGGTGAGATATAGCTCACCGCCCCTTTTTCATACATTTTTCGCTCCTAGCGAAGCTTTAACCAGGTATTTTTCCCAATTTGTATGAATAACATACGGGCGAGTGTATTTATTGCTATAGTCACCCCTATGACGATTTCAGTAGCAATAGCAGGCGCCACCGGATACGCAGGAAGCGAGATCCTTCGCCTGCTGCTATCTCATCCGGCCTATCTTTGCGGCCGCCTGCGCATTGGCGCACTCACGGCACATTCCACCGCCGGGAAGACGGTAGCTGAGCTCATGCCGCACCTGCCTCAGTTGGCGGACAGAGTCATTGAGGAGACGGCCGTTGAAAAGCTCCGTGGGCACGACATTGTTTTCCTGGGCCTACCGCATGGGCACTCTGCTCACATCGCCCAGCAACTGGGCCAGCAGACCACCGTGATCGATTGTGCAGCCGATTTTCGCCTTCGTAGTAAGTCTGACTGGGATGCCTTCTACGGCGGCCACTATGCCGGAAGCTGGCCCTATGGAATTCCGGAGGTGCCCGGCAATCGGGAAGCGCTGCGGCGTGCTCACCGAATAGCAATACCGGGATGTTTCCCTACAGCGGTCACCCTTGGGGCTCTGCCGGCCGTGGCGCACGAGCTCGTGGAGCCGACCCTTTCGGTCATCGCTATTACCGGCGTCTCTGGGGCCGGGAAGAAAGCTTCTGTAGCGCACCTTGGCGCGGAGACCATGGGAAACCTCAAAGCATATAAACCTGGCGGGACGCACCGACACACCCCAGAGATCCTGCAGAACCTGCAGCCTTTTGCCAAGCAGAAGCTCTCCGTCAGCTTTACACCGGTTCTTGCGCCCTTACCCCGTGGGATTTTGGCGACGACTACGGCGGGGCTTAGAAGGGGCGTCGGCAAGCGTGACGTGGAGACAGCATTCCGCGACTTTTATACCCAAGAGACCTTTTGCCACGTCCTTCCAGCCGGGCAGCAACCCGAAACCCAGAACGTCGTGGGAACCAACATGGTCCATATCCAAGCTCACGTGGACGAATGCGCCCGACAGCTCGTTGTCACTTCAGCGCTAGACAACCTGTGCAAGGGAACAGCTGGCGCAGCGTTGCAATGCATGAACCTGGCACTTGGCTGGGATGAAACCTCGGGCCTGCCGCAAGCGGCCGTGGCCCCATAACACTAGGAGAATACAATGAGTACAGCTGGGATTACCGGCCCCGCCGGCTTTAGCGTCGGCGCAACTACAGCGGGGATTAAGCCCTCCGGCACACCCGATATGGCCTTGGTGGTAAATAATGGTCCGTGCTTCGATGCGGCGGCGGTTTTTACCCGCAACCGCGTGGTGGCCTCGCCGGTGAAAATATCCCGCAAGGCGCTAAGCGATGGTCAGCTTGCTGCGGTCATCTTCAATTCTGGCAACGCCAATGCGTGCAATGGTGCGCAGGGGGACAAGGATGCCTCTGCGCTGGTAGCTGAGGTTGCTCACTCCTTGCATCTTCCCGAGGGAGACATTGCCGCCTGTTCGACGGGGATTATCGGTGAGCCCATGCCAATGCGCAAGGTGCTGGCTGGTGCGGCCGACGTAGTGAAGGGCCTTGGCACGAGTGCGGAACACGCCCACGCGGCAGCCGCGGCCATTATGACCACCGATACCGTGACCAAAGAAGCCACCTATGCTGCGGACGGCTGGTCAGTGGGGGCCATGGGCAAGGGAGTAGGCATGATGGCTCCTTCTCTCGCAACAATGTTGGTATGCCTTACTACCGATGCCGCCGCGAGTGCTTCCGCACTCCACAGCGCCCTAGACAAGGCCGTAGCCAAGACTTTTAACACCCTCGACGTGGATGGGTCTACCTCCACCAATGACACGGTAATCCTCATGGCCTCTGGGGCATCGGGTATTGCACCCAGCCAAGAAAAGCTGGATGCGGCGGTGCTCGCGGTGTGTGCGGACATTGCGGACCAATTGCAAGCGGATGCGGAAGGTGTGACTAAGCGCGTCAAAATCACGGTAGAGGGCACGGCCACGGATAACCAGGCCCTCAATGCCGCGCGCACCTTGGGCCGCGACAACCTGTTTAAGTGCGCCATGTTTGGTTCCGATCCTAATTGGGGACGTGTCCTCGCCGCTGTGGGAATGGCAGATGCAGAAATGGAGCCGGACAATATCTCCGTCTATTTCAATGACCAGCCGGTCTGTCGGGCATCAACGGGCACGCCGGGGGCGCGTGAGGTGGACCTTAGCGGCGCCGATATCGATGTTCGCGTAGACCTAGGCACGGGAGGCGCGGGGTCAGCATTCGTGCGCACGACGGATCTCTCCCATGCCTACGTGGAAATCAATTCGGCGTATAGCTCCTAGGGAGGAGATGAGAATGTTTAGCGGACTTAGTGACCACGAGCGCGCCACTGTCTTGGCGGATGCCCTCCCATGGCTCCAGCACTATCGGGACACCATAGTGGTGGTGAAATATGGCGGAAATGCCATGGTGGATGAGGAGCTCAAGGCGGCCTTTGCGGCGGATATGGTCTTTTTGCGCACCGTCGGTGTCCATCCCGTGGTGGTCCACGGTGGCGGGCCGCAGATCAACTCCATGCTGCAAAAGCTCGGCATTGAAGGGGAGTTTCGAGGCGGCTTCCGCGTGACCTCGCCGGAAGTCATGGACGTCGTGCGCATGGTGCTGTTTGGGCAGGTGGGCCGCGGATTAGTCAACCTCATCAATTCCCATGGTCCTTATGCAGTGGGGACCTCGGGAGAAGATGGAGGACTATTTCGGGCTACGAAACGGCTGGTGGAGATCGATGGCGAACCTACCGATATTGGCATGGTCGGCGACATCGTAGAGGTTAATCCTGCTGCCGTTATGGACATTGTCCAGGCCGGACGCATCCCTGTGGTCTCGACCATTGCACCGGGAGAAGATGGCGCGATTTATAACATCAACGCCGATAGTGCGGCGGGCGCTTTGGCCAGCGCGATTGGAGCAGAGCGATTAGTCATTTTGACCAATGTGGAAGGACTATACACGGACTGGCCGAACCGGGAGTCCTTGGTGTCAAAGATCGAGTGTGGCCGGCTATCCCGCTTATTGCCGTACTTGGACTCCGGCATGATTCCCAAAATGGAGTCCTGCCTTAAGGCGGTAAAAGCTGGGGTATCGGCCGCCCACGTTATTGATGGCCGGATTGGTCACTCGGTGCTTTTAGAACTTCTAACCCCAGGCGGCGTCGGAACCATGGTGCTGCCAGATGACTATGACAAACACGACTATCCCGAAGGGACCATCTTCAGGAAGGACGATGCGGCATGAAAAAGCCAGCAAGCTTGACCACGCGGTGGTCGAAGACGATTGTAGATACCTACGGCACGCCACCAATAGGCCTCGTCTCCGGCCAAGGAGCAACGCTGACCGATGAGGAGGGGAAGAGCTATATCGACCTTCTCGCTGGGATTGCTGTCAATTCTTTGGGCTATGGCAATGCGCAGGTGGCGCAGGCGGTTTCGCGCCAAGCCCGCACCTTGGTGCATACCTCGAACCTCTTTGCCACGCAGCCGGTGCTCGACGCCGGGGAGAAGTTGATTAGGCGAGTAGGAGATAGCGATGCCCGCGTCTTCTTCTGCAACTCTGGCGCCGAAGCGAACGAGGCCGCATTTAAGCTTGCCCGCTTGACTGGCAGGCGCCGAATCCTCGCGGCAGAGCACGGCTTCCATGGCCGCACCATGGGTGCGCTCGCCCTGACCGGCCAGCCCGATAAGCAGCGCGCCTTCCACCCACTACCGGGCGGGGTGGAGTTCTACCCGTTCGGGGACGCGGATTACCTGCGTCAGTTGGTAGAGCAAGATCCCACCGATACCGCGGCGATCATCCTTGAGCCAATTCAGGGAGAGACCGGCGTCATTCCGGCCCCTGCGGGATTCATGCAGAAGGTAAGCGAGCTGTGCGATGAATACGGCATCTTGCTCATCGTGGATGAAGTGCAGACGGGTGCGGGCCGTACCGGCACCTTTTTCGCCCACGAGGTAGAAGGCATACAACCGGACGTCATCACCATGGCGAAGGGCTTAGGTGCCGGAGTA
Organism: Corynebacterium sp. CTNIH16; assembly: GCF_032821655.1. NCBI lineage: Bacteria > Bacillati > Actinomycetota > Actinomycetes > Mycobacteriales > Corynebacteriaceae > Corynebacterium > Corynebacterium sp. CTNIH16. Next base: position 226,171 of record NZ_JAVBIG010000003.1, read on the forward strand.
CCCATCGGCGCGACCATTACCCGCGGTCGCGCGAGGGATTTGTTTAAACCTGGCTCTCATGGCACCACCTTTGGCGGAAACCCCGTGGCCTGCGCTGCGGCGAACGTAGTACTTGACACGGTGGATGCGGATTTTCTTGCGGAAGTTACCCATAAGGGTGCCTATCTGCGGCAAGAGATGGAAAAATTACCGCTTGTAGAACGCGTACGCGGCCGCGGCCTGATGCTCGGCATTGTTTTAGCAAAACCGGTGGCTAAGCAGGCCGTGCGCGACGGGCTTGCACAGGGGCTCATCCTCAACGCACCCAGTGAGAATGTACTCCGCCTCACCCCGCCCTTGGTTATTTCCCACGATGAACTAGACACAGCACTGACAACACTTCGGACGATAGTGGAGGAACTGGCATGAGCCTGCGACACTTTCTGGCTGACGACGATCTCAGCCCACAAGAACAAACAACCGTTTTGGACCTAGCTGAAAGGCTCAAGAAGGATCCCTTTGCGGAGCGCCCACTAGAGGGGCCTAAGACCGTGGCCGTGCTTTTTGATAAAACGTCTACGCGGACCCGCTTTTCCTTTGAAACCGCAGTAGCGAATATGGGCGGCAAGGGCATTACCGTCGATACTTCTACCACTCAGATGGGCAAAGGGGAGTCCTACCAAGATACGGCCGCGGTGCTTTCGCGGTACGTGGAGGCAATCGTGTGGCGCACCTTTGGCCATGACAACCTCCTCCAGATGGCGGAGACTGCGACCGTTCCTCTGATCAATGCGCTTTCCGACGACCTGCATCCCTGCCAAATTTTGGCTGACCTGCTGACCTGTCGCGAGAATTTGGGTGACCTCAAAGGTAAAAAGGCCGTCTACCTGGGCGATGGCGATAATAATATGGCTAACTCCTACATGATTGGTTTCGCCACGGCCGGCATGGACGTCTCTATTATCGCGCCCGAAGGATTCCAGCCGCGCCAGGAATTCGTCGACCGCGCGCGCAAGCGGGGCAACATCACCATTACTGATGACGTGGATGAAGTTGAAGGTGCAGACGTAGTCATCACCGATACGTGGATCTCTATGGGGCAGGAAAATGATGGCCGCGATAGGCGTACGCCGTTCCTGCCATATCAGGTTGATTCGACCATAATGAGCAAAGCGCATAAGGATGCAATATTCTTACATTGTTTGCCGGCGTACCGTGGAAATGAGGTCACGGCTGAGGTAATTGATGGACCACAGTCGCGCGTTTTTGATGAAGCGGAGAACCGCCTGCATGCTCAGAAAGCGCTTCTTGTCTGGTTGCTCGAAATAAATAAGGAGATCAACTAAGTAATGAACACCCCGACCACCCGCAATGCTCGGCAGGCCAAGATCTTGGAGATTTTGGATCGCAATCGCGTCACCAGCCAGGTGCAACTATCCGAGCTTCTTCTCGCAGACGGCATCGACATCACCCAAGCCACTTTGTCCCGTGACTTGGATGAGCTGGGGGCGAAGAAGGTAAAGCGCGATGGTGGCCGTTCCTACTACGTGGTCGGCGGTGAGCTGGAGCAATTTGAAGACCAGGTGGGCGGCCCCCGTGAAAAGCTGCGCCGCATGCTCGATGAGCTGGTGGTATCCCATGATTCTTCCGGCAATATAGCTATGCTGCGCACCCCAGCCGGTGCGGCCCAGTACCTTGCCAGCTTTATTGACAGGGTGGGGCTGCACGATGTCATCGGTTGCATCGCCGGAGATGACACCATCTTCGTCTTGGCGCGCGAGGGCGTCTCGGGCGCAGATCTGGCAGTGACACTTACCACGCGGAATATTTAGACGGCGGTGGTGGCAATTCACACCACCATCGTATATTATGTACTTAGATGAATTGTTTCCAATAGAACAAGGAGCTTAACCATGTCCGCACGCGTAGTCTTGGCTTACTCTGGTGGCCTTGATACTTCCGTTGCCATCCCATACCTAGCAAAAATGACCGGTGGTGACGTTGTCGCCGTTTCCCTGGACTTGGGCCAGGGCGGCGAAGATATGGAATCGGTTCGCCAGCGTGCACTTGACTGCGGTGCCGTAGAATCCATCGTTATCGATGCCAAGGATGAGTTTGCAGAGGAATACTGCGTTCCCACCATCAAGGCAAACGGCATGTACATGAAGCAGTACCCGCTGGTATCGGCTATTTCCCGCCCCCTCATTACCAAGCACTTGGTGAAAGCGGCGCAGGAATTCGGCGGCACCCACGTCTCCCACGGCTGCACCGGCAAGGGTAATGACCAGGTACGCTTCGAGGTTTCCTTCCGTGCGCAGGATCCTTCCCTCGAAATCATTGCCCCTGCACGCGATTATGCCTGGACCCGCGATAAGGCTATCGCCTTCGCGGAAGAGATCAACCTGCCGATTGAGCAGTCCGCTTCCTCGCCATTTTCCATCGATCAGAACCTGTGGGGCCGCGCGGTAGAGACCGGTTTCCTTGAGGATCTGTGGAACCCGCCAACGAAGGATCTCTATGCCTATACCGAGGACCCGAGCCTGGGTAATGCCCCGGATGAAATCATCATCTCCTTTGAGAAGGGCATCCCGGTGGCAGTTGATGGCCAGAAGATGTCCCCGCTGCAGATTATTGAAGAGGTCAACCGCCGCGCCGGTGCGCAGGGCATTGGCCGTCTGGATATGGTGGAGGACCGCTTGGTAGGCATTAAGTCCCGTGAGGTCTATGAGGCTCCGGGCGCCATGGTCCTCATCCAGGCTCACGAAGCGCTGGAGGATGTCACCGTGGAGCGCGAGTTGGCCCGCTACAAGCGCTTGATCGATGCCCGCTGGTCCGAAGAGGTCTATGACGGCCTCTGGCACTCGCCGCTGAAGCGTTCTCTGGATGCCTTCGTTGAGGAGTCCCAGGAAAACGTCACCGGCGATATCCGCCTGAGCATGCATGCCGGTACCGCCACGGTCACTGGGCGCCGTTCCGGTCAGTCGTTGTACTCCTTTGACCTGGCTACTTATGACACTGGCGATACCTTCGACCAGACCGCAGCTAAGGGCTTTGTGCAGCTGCACGGCCTGTCCACCCAGATCTCCAACCAGCGTGACCGCGACGGCGGTTTCCCCACCAGCGCGCAGAAGTAGGAGCACATGGAACCGCATAAGACTAATGAGGGTGCCCTATGGGGTGGCCGCTTCTCCGGCGGTCCATCTGAGGCGATGTTTGCCCTTTCTGTATCCACCCACTTTGACTGGGTGCTGGCACCATATGACGTACTAGCCTCCAAGGCGCATGCCAAGGTGCTGCACAAGGCTGGCTTGCTTTCCGACGTCGACTTGGACACCATGCTCTCCGGCCTCACCGAACTAGGGGAAAAGGTGGCCTCTGGTGAGTTCCGCCCAGCGCCCACGGATGAGGACGTCCATGGTGCGATGGAGCGCGGGCTCATCGAGATTGTAGGCCCAGAGGTAGGCGGTCGCCTGCGCGCCGGTCGTTCCCGTAATGACCAGGTCGCGACGCTGTTTCGCATGTGGGTACGTGATGCCATTCGCGATACCGCGGCCCAGGTAAGCGACTTGGTGGATGCCTTGGCCGATCAGGCAGCAGCACATCCGGACGCCATAATGCCGGGCAAAACTCACTCGCAGGCGGCACAGCCAGTTCTTTTGGCGCATGAGCTTTTGGGCCATGCGCAGCCACTTCTGCGCGATATTGAGCGTCTGCAGGACCTGGATAAGCGCTTGGCTGTATCGCCCTACGGTTCTGGCGCTCTAGCCGGTTCCTCCTTGCAGCTAGATCCGGAAGCCATTGCGGAGGAGCTCGGCTTTGATGCCGCCGCGGAGAACTCCTTGGATGGCACTGCGGCTCGTGACTTCGCCTCCGAGACGGCTTTCGTCTTGGCGCAGATTGCCGTCGACATGTCCCGACTTTCGGAGGAAATTATCTACTGGTGCACGCCGGAATATGGCTACGTCACCCTGGATGATGCATGGTCGACCGGCTCGTCCATCATGCCGCAAAAGAAGAATCCGGACGTTCCGGAGCTCACCCGCGGCAAAACTGGCCGCCTTATCGGTAACCTCACTGGCCTGTTGTCTACGCTCAAGGCACAGCCGCTGGCCTATAACCGCGACCTGCAGGAAGATAAGGAGCCCATCGTTGATTCGGTGGCGCAGCTTAACCTGCTGCTGCCGGCAATGACCGGGCTGGTGTCCACACTGACTTTCCACGAGGACCGCATGCGCGAACTTGCCCCGCGAGGGTTCACGCTGGCTACCGACTTGGCCGAATGGATGGTTCGCCAAGGCGTTCCTTTCCGCGAGGCGCACGAAGCGTCCGGCGCCTGCGTGCGCATCGCGGAGGAGCGGGGAGTTGACCTAGTGGAGCTCACCGATGAGGATTTGGCGGGCGTCGACAAGCGGCTGAAGCCTAGCGTCCGTGAAGTGCTCACTATCGACGGGGCAGTGGCCTCTCGTGCCACCAAGGGCGGCACCGCTGGTGCCCGCGTGGCGGAGCAGCGCGAGACTGTCCGCGAGCGTGCCGCGGCTGCTCGCACGTGGGCGCAGAAGCCGCTGCGCTAATTCTCGGTGCTGTTTAAAACCGCATGGTCACTGGCCATGCGGTTCTTTTATATCTCGCTGCGGGGGTGGGAGAGTGACCCCCATCCCCAACCTGTCAGCTGCGTTGTTGAACACAATGGGGGTAGTGGTGACATGGGTAACAATGTGGTGCGTTAGTATTCTTGCAGAGAATGTGACCTACCAGACTCAGTCACCGTAATGAAAGGATGATCTCTCCTATGACAGTAAATTCGCCCCCGCCCACAGCGGGGCCGCACGAAAACGAGAAAGCGGTCTACGCCTCAGAAGACCACGGTCTGCAAAAGGGAATGGGCAATCGCCAGCTGCAGATGATCGCCATCGGTTCTGCCATCGGTACCGGTCTTCTTCTGGGCACCGGAAGTCGTTTGCAAGACGCCGGACCGTTTCTCGCGGTGCTCTATCTCATTTGTGGCTTCTTCGGCTATATCATCCTGCGTTCTCTTGGCGAGCTCATCGTCTACCGCCCCAGCTCCGGTTCCTTCGTTTCCTATGCCCGCGAGTTTTACGGCGAGAAGACCGCCTTTGTTACCGGTTGGTTGTACTGGGGAAATTGGGCCATGACCCTGGTGGCGGATGGCACAGCCGTAGCTATCTACATCAAATGGTTTAGCCAATACACGTCGTGGCTCGATTCCGTTCCGCAGTGGGCACTTGCCCTCGTAGTTATCTGCGGCATCCTGGTATTCAATATGCTCTCGGTGAAGATCTTCGGCGAGCTGGAGTATTGGTTCTCGCTGATTAAGATTGTTGCATTGATCATCTTCATGCTGGTGGCCATCGGCGTCCTCATCTTCGGCCATCCGAGTGGCGATCCCACCGGCTTTAGTCTCATTTCTAATACCGGCGGCTGGTTGCCCAATGGCCTCATGCCTGCCGTCATTGTGGTCCAAGGTGTCGTCTTTGCCTACGCTGGCATTGAGCTCGTTGGAACCACCTCCGGTGAGACTAAAGATGTCGAAAAGCACATCCCGCGCGCGGTTAATAACGTGCTGCTGCGCATCCTGATTTTCTACTTCGGCTCCGTGCTGCTGCTCACGCTCGTGCTGCCGTACACCACTTATGTCGCTGACGTGTCGCCATTTGTGACCTTCTTTGAGTCCCTCGGCGTAGGTGTGGCGGCCCCGATTTTCCAGCTTGTCGTTATCACCGCTGCGATTTCCTCGCTCAACGCCGGCTTGTATTCCACCGGCCGCATTATGTACAACATGTCCACCTCCGGCTCCGGCCCGAAGTTTGGTGCTCGCATGTCCAAGTCTGGTGTTCCCTACGGCGGCATCGTCATGGCGGCCTTGGTGGGCTTGGCAGGCGTCTTCCTCAACTATGTGGTGCCGGAGATGGCGTTTGAAATCGTGCTCAACCTGGCAGCCTTGGGCACATTGGCGTCCTGGGCGGCAGTTGCGATCTCGCACCTCAAGTTTGTGCGCCTAGCCAAGAGCGGAAGCTACACCCGACCGGGATACCGCTCGCCGTTTGGCGAAGGCGGAGACTGGGCCGTACTCATCTTCATTGGCCTAGTCATTATCTTGATGGCCTTTGATTATCCAATCGGTACCTATGCGCTGGCATCCACTCTGCTCCTCGTTCCGGTCTTTATGGCAATGTGGTACGCATGGCGCGACCGCATCCGTACTATCGCGGAAGAGAGGAAGGCGAAGCACCTACCTACCTCCAGCTTCCCGGCCGCACCGCAAACAGACCTTCACCCGAAGAACTAAATCTAAGAAAGGACTTTTTATGAACCACGCTGTTAAGTTCGTAGACGTAGAAAATATGGCGCGCTGGATTCAGCGCGAGGGCGTTGAAAACATCATTACCGGAATGGTGGATTACCTCGAGGCTGACTACCGCGAGTGGGAGCGCTTTGACAAGATTCCGCGCGTTGCTTCCCACACCCCGTTCGGAGTCATTGAGCTTATGCCTACGTCCAACGGAAAGGAGTACTCCTTTAAGTACGTCAACGGTCACCCATCCAACCCGGCTCGCGGTTTCCAGACCGTTACTGCCTTTGGCGTGCTTGCCGACGTCGACAATGGTTACCCCACCTTCGAAGCCGAGATGACGCTGCTTACCGCACTGCGTACCGCCGCGACCTCCGCCATGGTGGCAAAGCACTTGGCACGCAAGGATTCCAAGCGCATGGCCATGGTCGGTGCCGGCTCCCAGTCCGAGTTCCAGGCGCTTGGCTTCCGCGGCGTTATGGGAATTGAGGATATTACCATCTATGACATCGACCCTGAGGCGGTAGAAAAGTTCAAGCGCAACTTGGAGCCACTGGGCTTTAATATCACTGCTTGTTCCAGCGTCGACGAGGCGGTTTTGGGTGCAGACATCATCACCACCTGTACCGCAGACAAGGCTCAGAACCAGATTCTGGCTGAGCGCCACGTCGCCCCAGGCGTCCACCTCAATGCCGTTGGCGGTGACTGCCCGGGCAAGACCGAGCTGGAGAGCTCCATCTTGGACAAGTCCAAGGTCTTTGTAGAGTTCCCAGAGCAGACCCGCATCGAAGGTGAAATTCAGCAGAAGCCGGAAGACTTCCCGGTTGTCGAGTTCTACCAGGTACTCACTGGTCAGGCCACTGGCCGCGATGACGACGAGCAGATTACCCTCTTCGACGATGTCGGATTCGCTATCAACGATTTCTCCGCGCTGCGTTACCTGCGCGATTCCGTCAAGGGCACCGACTTGGAGTCCGAGATCGACATCATCGCCAACCCGGATGACCCGAAGGATCTCTTCTCCCTGGTTGCTAACGTTCCGTCCCTGCTCTAAGTCGAAGGTGGGGTAGAGGGATCCAACTTCTTCCTCTACCCGCTAAGATAAGACGCATGAGTCTTGACCCGAAGTTGCTAGAGGTCCTTGTCTGTCCGCAAGACAAGGGCCCTTTGACATATCTGGAAGATAAACAGGTCCTCGTCAACGAGCGGCTGGGCATTGCCTATCCCATTGAGGATGACATCCCAGTCATGCTTGTAGACCACGCCCAGAAATGGCCAGCTTAACTTCGACTTTTAGAAAGACCCCCATGAATATCATCGATGAACTGCAATGGCGTGGACTGATCAACCAGTCCACCGATCTTGAATCCCTGCGCGAGGCATGCGAGAACCCCATCGCGCTGTACTGTGGGTTCGACCCCACGGGTGACTCCCTCCATGCAGGCCACTTGGTCCCACTCATCATGCTGCGCCGCTTCCAAAACGCGGGCCACCACCCAATTGCACTTGCGGGTGGCGCAACTGGCTTCATCGGCGATCCGCGCGACGTCGGCGAGCGTTCTATGCTGAGCGAGGAAGATCTGGCCCATAACCTCGAGGCTATCAAGGGCCAGCTGCGTCGGTTCATCGACTTCGACGGCGAGCAGGCTGCCACCATGGTCAATAATGCCGATTGGACCATGAACATGTCCGTCATCGACTTCTTGCGTGACGTGGGAAAGAACTTCTCCCTTAACACGATGCTGGATCGCGATACCGTCAAGCGGCGCCTCGAGGGCGACGGCATTTCTTATACCGAGTTCTCTTACATGCTCCTTCAGTCCAATGACTTCGTGCAGCTTCGCCGCGAGCGCGATTGCGTATTGCAGATCGGCGGCGGTGATCAGTGGGGCAACATCGTCTCTGGCGTTGACCTAAACCGTCGTATTGATGGCGCCAAGGTACATGGTCTTACGGTGCCGCTGGTCACCGACGCCTCCGGCCAGAAGTTCGGTAAGTCCACCGGCGGCGGAAAGCTATGGCTCGATCCGGAAAAGACGTCCGCATACTCCTGGTACCAGTACTTCCTCAATGCCGGTGACTCTGTGGTCATCGACTACTTGCGCTGGTTTACCTTCTTGACGCAGGAGGAAATTGCCGAATACGAGCGCGCGGTGGCAGAAGAGCCTTATAAGCGCGCGGCTCAGCGTCGCCTGGCTCAAGAGATGACCGATCTGGTTCACGGTAAAGAGGCAACTAAGGCTGTCGAGCTTGCCGCTCAGGCGCTATTCGGTAAGGCGGAACTTTCTGAGCTTGATGAGAAAACCCTAGCCGGCGCACTTTCTGAAACGACTGTCGCGGACATTGCCGCCGGCGAACCGCGCACCATTGTTGACCTTTTGGTGGCTAGCGGTTTGGCCGATTCCAAGGGCGCTGCTCGCCGCACCATCAAGGAAGGCGGCGCCTACGTCAATAACCAGCGCATCGAATCGGCAGAGTGGGAGCCGTCCGCGGAAGACCTTCTGCACGGCAGCTGGCTCGTTCTGCGCCGAGGCAAGAAGAATTTCGCTGGTGCCAAGTTGAGCTAAAGAGCAGTAGATGACGTCCCTTCCACGTGTTGGAAGGACGTCATTTTTTAATTTTTGCGCCCTACTCTGCAGGTTTGTGTTGTTTGGTTGTGGTGGGCTAGATTAATCCAAGTCGCCGCGAGGTAGCCGGTTGGTTACTTTGAAGCGAATTTTGTGCGGACTTGGTTCGATGATTTGACTTGGTTCATTTGGTTGGGTAAGTTTGTACGGGCCGCCAACGAGAGGTTAACGGAAAGTTAATTTTCTTAAGGTGTGCGGATGATGTTTGAGAACTCAATAGTGTGCCAATGTACTTTTTATTTTTGTGTGCATGGTTGTGTGTTGATTGGTTTGTCTGCCAGCAGGCTTAGTGGTTTGTTGGTTGGTGTGTGCCGGTTGGGTATGTGGAACATGTACCTTTTTGAATGCTGTTTGGTGTTTCGGCTGCATTGAGATGGATTGGTTGGCATGTGATTGTGTTCAACTTTTGT